>CACYCI010000102.1 GCA_902772845.1 uncultured Ruminococcus sp. | reverse complement strand
TTTCGGCCTCTATGTCGACGCTGTCGTCGCTGGTCATCGCCTCTTCCTCAACTCTTACAATAGATTTCCTTAAAGGCACTTTCATCAAGAAGATGGACGACAAAAAGCAGGTCTTCATCATAAGGATATTCATAGTCGTATTCATAGCGATCTCCGCGCTCATTGCGGTCTATCAGGTCAAGAGCTCCGACGAAGCGGTCAAGTATATAGCTCAGCTTATGGGCGTTTCATGGGGCGCGCTGGCAGGCGCTTTCCTTGCACCGTTCCTTTACGGGCTTTACAACAAACGCGTTACCAAAGCCGCGTGCTGGACGAGTTTTCTTTTCGGCTCCGGGATAATGATAGCCAATATGCTGTTCCGCTCGGCTTTCCCCGCCGTGCTCCAATCCCCGATCAACTGCGGTGCTTTTGCTATGATAGCCGGACTTATAATAGTACCTGTTGTCAGCATATTCACGCCTAAGGGCGATAAAAACGCCGTTGACGCAATGTTTGCGTGCTACGATAAAAAGGTCGAAGTCGCACAAAAGACGTCGCTTACAGACTGAACCGAATAGCATAAATCGGGACCGGAATACCGGTCCCGATTTTGTATTTTCTCATTCTATGAACGGACGCTTTGCCTTTCCTTCAAGGAAGTCGAGTACTTGCTGTTTATCGGCTCCGTCAGGCATCGGCGCGGGCTGATAGTTGTTGATCTTGCCGGTATAAACGTAGCACGGGATGAAAACAGGCGTCACAGTTGCGGCCTTCCCGTCGATCACTTCGATATCGAGCTGGAAAATGAGCGTTGCGTTTATGGGATAATTCTTTCCGCCGTAGCAGAAATTGCCCAGAGAATATACTATATGAGCGCCGTTGTAAAATTCATAAGGGCGCAGGACGTGCGGATGAGCGCCCAGCACGCAGTCGGCGCCGGCGTCAACGATCGCGTGTACGGCTTTGACCATCCAGGATTCCGGCGCGTATGAATACATCTCGCCGCCATGGAAGAATACGACCTGATAATCCGAACGCGCGGAAGCTTTCTGAACATTGTTTATTACTTCATCGGTCTGGTACGAGCCGTAAAGCGTCGTACATATCACAGCCACGCGGAAACCGTCTTTTGTATAATAAGTTATCTTATCGTTTACTCCGTAATTCAGCCCTGCGTTTTCCAACGCCTGTACGGTATCGAGGTATCCCTGTCTGCCGTAATCGTTTGCGTGGTTATTAGCGAAAGTTACGCCTTCTACGCTGCCGTGCGTGAGTATGTTCACGTTGGATACAGGACCTCTGTACCAGTATACCGTTGAGCCGGGTTTTGATATTTCTTTTAGATTATTGTCTGTAAGCACATTTTCGAGATTTACTACTGTAAAATCGTCAGTTCCGAAATACGCCTGGACTTTTTCAAAGAAATACGAAGGTTCTTTTTCTTTTGCGTAGTATTTGAAGGCGTTTTTTGCGTCGCGGTCTCTTTCGGAAGCGAGCATGCAATCGCCGACGAACGACATGACAACGTGCGTATCTATATGGTTTTCGTAACCTGTTTCGGGGTCTTCGCCGGGAACATCATAGCTCAGACGAGCTACAGTGCGTGTTTCTGTGTGACCGCAGACCGTGCAAACGCGTTGTGATTCGCCTTCGGCGCTGATACTTGGTTTTACGGTTTCCTGCCAAGGCCCGTACAGATGATCCGCAAGTTGAGTGAAACTGCCTTTATAAGTATCTCCGCATTTGCAGGTGAATATGGTATATCCTTGCTCTGTGCAAGTGGCCGGTACGACTTCTTCCGCATATACGTGAGTGTGAGGCAGTTTCTGCATAACGAACTGTTCGGTGGTACCGCAGCGCAAACAGGTGTGTTTACCAATGCCGTTGTTTTCTTCGGTGGGAGTTACTATAACGTAAGTCTCGCCGAAATCGTGCCCCAACGAAGGTATAGCGACTTTTTCGGTGTTCCCGCAGACGTCGCAGGTGTAAAGTATATATCCGTCATCCGTACAGGTCGGTTCTAATGTGAATTCTGTATTTGAATGAGGAAGCTTTTCGGTGGATTCCCTGCTTTCGTCGCCGCATACGGTACAACGGTATACGACGGCACCGCTTTCCGCACACGTCGCGCTTTCGGTGAATGCCGGGTAAAATACGTGTTCATGCGCGCCGGGGCCGCACGAAACGAAAACAAAAGCCACAACGAGCGCAGCAAACAATACTACAAGCGTCTTTTTCATAAATATCGGGCTTGCCTTTCGGTAAAAATGGATTTTCAATTAGTATTATACCAAAAAGCGCGTAAAAAAGCAAGCAAATCCGCGAAAAATAACTTCAGCGCAACGAAACGTTCATCTTTTTGCTGATATATACGTTAAGATTTGTCCCGGCGATCCATGCGACTATAACGGACGCGCCGTCTTTTATGAGGAACGGCAGCGAAACAGTCAAAAACGCTTTGACAAACCCGGATCCGGTAACGTGTGAAAACCAGAGCACACCGAGCAAGTGGCAGGAAAGCAAAGCGGGGACACCTAACGCGAGCGCTAAAAACCGCTTCTCTTTTCCGGTGAAGATGCCGCAGATGAACGCCATGGCAAGGAACCCGATCAAAAACCCGCCGGTATACCCGGCAAATACCGAAGGGCCGCCTTTGAAGCCCGAGAATACCGGAATGCCTATAAGCCCTATGAACAGATAGGCAAAGACCGAGATTGCCGCATATTTTTTACCGAGTGTGTAGCCGCAAAGCGCTATTGCAAACGTCTGCAACGTGATGGGTACGCCGGTCGGAAGCGGAATGCTTATCATTGTAAGAACTGCTATGATCGCTGTGAACATTGCAGTAAGCGTGATTATTTTGATTTTTGATCTGTCTTTCATAAATTGGCTCCTTTGTTGCATTTAAGCAAGATTATAAACACGAACCGGTGCCCATTCTATATTAAAATTAAAATTTTAGTTTACATTCGGAGCGAGAAAAAGCGGACAGGCGATCACCCTGTCCGCTTTTGATGTGTTCAGTTCAAAACTCTGTCGGATATCTCTTTGCAGATCATGTCCGCAAAGTCTTCGATCTTCATGACTTCTGTAGTCGTTCCGTCGCGGCGTCTTACTGCAACGGTGCCTTCTTCCTGTTCTTTATCGCCGAGAACAAGCATATAAGGGATCTTCATGAGTTGAGCTTCGCGTACTTTATAGCCGGTCTTTTCCTGGCGTTTGTCTGATTCCACGCGTACTCCTTTTGCTTTGAGCAGTTTTTCGATCTTATCGGTATATTCGTTGTTTCTGTCGGTTATGGGCAGAAGCTTTACCTGTACCGGAGCGAGCCATGTCGGGAATTTGCCCATGGTCTCTTCGATAAGATAAGCCATGAATCTGTCGAGTGAACCGAGAATCGCACGGTGAATGACAACAGGGGTACGTTCGACGTTGTCTTTGTCGGTATAAGTCAGGTTGAATTTTGCAGGCAGACAGAAGTCGAGCTGGCAAGTGGAAAGAGTGTATTCGGCTCCGACAGCCGGCTTGACGTTGACGTCAAGCTTCGGCCCGTAGAAAGCCGCTTCGCCTATTTCTTCGGTATATTCCAGCCCAAGTTCGTTCATGACTTCACGCAATGCGTTTTCGGCGGTGTTCCACATGGCGTCGTCGTCGTGGTATTTGACCTTGTCGGCAGGATCGCGAAGCGACAGCACGCAGCGGTAATTCGTTATGCCGAAATCCTTATAAGTTTCGAATATAAGGTCTACAACGCGCGCGAACTCGTCCTTTATCTGTTCAGGGGTGACGAAAAGATGGGCGTCGTTCTGGCAGAAATGCCTGCCGCGTTCGATACCTTTGAGAACTCCTGATGCTTCGTATCTGAAATCGTGCGCTATCTCACCGATACGTATAGGCAGATTACGGTAAGAATGCTGTTGAGAAGCGTATATGCGCATATGATGAGGGCAGTTCATGGGGCGCAGCACGTAAGTTTCGTCGTCGACTTTCATGGCCGGGAACATATTGTTCTGATAATGATCCCAATGCCCAGACGTTTTGTATAATTCCACTGTGCCGACGCAGGGCGTGAGCACATGCTGATACCCGAGTTCGATCTCTTTGTCGCGGATATAGTTTTCGAGTATGCGCCATACGGTATAACCTTTGGGCAGGAACATAGGCATACCTTTGCCTACGAGATCGTCTAACATAAACAGTTGCAGTTCTTTGCCAAGCTTGCGGTGGTCGCGTTTTTTGGCTTCTTCCAGGCGGACGAGATACTCATCGAGTTCCTGCTTAGAAGCGAAAGCTGTCCCGTATATACGGGTGAGCATTTTGTTCTTTTCGCTGCCGCGCCAGTATGCGCCCGCGACAGAAGTGAGCTTGAACGCCTTGACGGCCGAAGTATAAGTAACGTGAGGTCCGGCGCAGAGATCTACGAATTCGCCTTGACGGTAGAAAGAAAGCTCTTCGCCCTCGGAAATGTCGTTGATAAGCTCTATTTTATACGGTTCGCCGCGTTCTTCCATAAGCTTGATCGCTTCGCTGCGCGGAAGCGTGAAACGTTCGAGCTTGAGGTTTTCCTTGACGATCTTCTTCATTTCGGATTCCAGCTGCTCGAGCTCGTCGGGAGTGAACGGATGGTCGCGGTCAAAATCGTAATAGAAGCCCTCTTTTATGGAAGGACCTATAGCGAGTTTGGTATCCGGAAACAGGCGTTTGACCGCCTGCGCCAGTATATGCGAACAAGTATGTCTCAGCGAGTTTCTGCCGATCTCTTCTTCGAAGGAATGTTCTTCTATATTACCTTCGTGCGTGATGATTTTCATTCAGTGCCTCCGATATATGTTATTTTTTTATTGAACGTGATCTATGATTTTCCGAAAACAGAAAACCCTTGTGCTCGGTAAAAGCACAAGGGTGCATAATGCACGGTCCCACCTTGATTTTTAACTCGTTCCCATTTACGCAGGTTCACGGTGATGCTCATCGCATACGGCTCCGGAGCGGTCTTCGCCGAAAACGCACGATAAGAAGCTCGCAGCAAAACGCTTCTCTCTCTGAAAAGGCGTGTGACGGTTACTCTTTCCTTCATAGCTTTTTTATTTATTTACCACATAAAGACGCTTTTGTCAATAGTTTTGGTCAAAAAAATCCGATTTATACATTTGAAAGCGGAGGAATGTTCAATAAGCGTCTGTATCTATATAAGTCCAATCGAAATATCTCTGAAAATCCGCATAACACTTTTCGCAGATCCACACTTTGCCTACTGGCTCGTAATAGGCGGTATCGCGCCGCCGCAGGCATTCGTAACAGAAGACGCACTGCGCCGGGTCGTATTCGTTTGTATCGTATGAAGTGAGGCGCTTACGTTGCAATACTTTGTCAACAAGAAAGCCTTCCTGCCGTATGCAGCGCCAGTCTTCGCGCCAGGGATCGCACCATCGCGCGTTTTCGGGCAGCCATTTTGAATCGTTGGGGTCTTTGTCCTTGACGTGGCTCATGTAAAACGTACTTCCTTTACGGGACATTTTAGTGATTTCCGTATTCTCCATATTATCATAGTCCGCGCATTTAGTCAAGCGAATCCGGATATTCTTTTGAACTTTTAACTTTACACTTGACAATGAAGTGCAAAGGATGATAAAATAATAAAAAAGAAGAAACATAGAAGGTGAAAACGGATGTTCCCCGGAGGAAAAACAAAAGCGTTGACTTTTTCTTATGACGACGGAGTAGTATCGGATAAGAAGATCGTTGAGATTTTCAATAGATACGGAATGAAATGCACGTTTAACCTGAATTCCGGAATAATGACACACGCCAGCAACTGGGATTATTTGGGATTCCGCGCGATGCGCATGAACGTTTCGGAGATCGGCGACCTCTACGCAGGGCACGAAATAGCCGTACATTGTCTTACCCATGCGGATTTGACTGTCCAGGATGACGATACCGTGAAAAACGAGATCCTGGCGGATAAATCGAATCTCGAGCGTATGTTCGGGTGTGAAATAAACGGTATGGCGTATCCGATCGGTTATTACGATAAAAGAGTTATGAAAATCGTCGGGGAATGCGGGATAAGATTCTCGAGAACGACAAACAGCACCCATTCGTTTGATATTCCCGACGATCTTATCGCATACGATCCCACTTGTCACCACAATGACGATAAGCTTTTTGAACTTGCCGAAGAGTTTATCGGACTCAAGACCGAAGAACCGAAGGTGTTCTATATTTGGGGACACAGTTACGAATTTGACGCGCAGAACAACTGGGACCGGCTTGAAAAGCTCTGCCGGATGTTTTACGGCAAAGACGATATATACTTTTGTACAAATTCGCAAGCTCTGCTTGGAATATAAATACGAGGTCAGAAATGAAAAGATATGTTTTTATTACAGTTTTAGCGCTTGTCGTTTCCCTACTGCTTTCCGCTTGCGGCGGCAACGCAAATGGCGGCGACGTTTCCGAAACGGTCACCGGGACTGATGAATCGGACGTAACGTTGAGCCGTACTGTATACGCTCACGGGATACAGCTGAACGTGCCGGAAGACGCGGTCGTCACCGACGTCGGTACTGTCATAATCAACCTTAATAACGGAACAGACAACATAACTGTGGTTTCAGCCACCGGCTCTCTGGATGATTTCTCACAGAAAAACATGACCGCTGCGCTGCAAACGGAATTCGATTTTGATTCATTCAACAGTTATGAGAAGACCGAACTCAACGGGGCACAAGCTGTTATTTATTCGTTTGATACAGTCGTCGAAGAAACTGCCCTGTATCTGAAACAGGTCAACGTTCAGGTCGGCGATAACGTCGTTACCGTAACGTACTGCCTGACGGATAAAGCAAACGAAGGAATCTTCGAAAAGATGCTTGCGTCCGTTGCAGTAACAGAATAAAATGTTGTCGCACCGCTGCTTTTACGCGGTGCGATTTGTTTTATCCGTTCCGGATCCTGAGATAATCTATCAGAGCGTCCTTTTCGTTTTTTACTTTTTCGCTGACCACGGCTTCGAGAGCGCGCCGCAGATTATCGCCTATTTCGCTCCCCGATAAACCGAGTTCCACGAGATCGCCGCCTTTAAGAGAAAGCTGTTTAAGCGTTATACATTCGCCGTCTTCAATGACGGACCTTGCCAGGTCGCGCAGATCATGCAGATCCTGCGAACGCCGGGCGTTATCTATATCCGCCTGAGCGAGCATGTCCGCATGCTTGACTTCGATAAGTCGCATAAATTGCTCTTCGCCGAGCTTTGCGAGCCATTTTTTGACGCTTTTTTTGTTATTGTTTACTATAATGTCGTGATTTTTGATCAGCTCGACAGCGTTATGTCTGCTTTCGTTATCGAGCTTGAGCCTTGCGAATACTTTTCCCGCAGTCACCGCCGATCTTTCGGCATGACCGTAAAAATGCCCTATCCCGTCTTCTCCCCGCACAAAACAAGCCGGCTTTTCAACGTCGTGCAGCAGAAGTGCGAGCGATACGGTCGGATCGTTGCCGCGGTAGTTTGCGACCGCGTGCATGATATGATCGTAAACGTTGTAACGGTGATAACGGTTGTATTGCTCGAACCCGATACAGGGTTCCAGCTCCGGTATTATTTGCGTTATGACGTCAGAATAGCGCGAAAGGACTTCAAACGATTCTTTGCCCATAATGGTTTTGATCAGTTCTTCGCGGATCCTTTCGTTGGATATGTTGGCAAGCAGATGTTTTGAACCGTGCACTGCGGCCGAGGTATGTTCTTCGATCTTGAAACCGAGCACCGAAGCGAATCTGAGCGCGCGCAATATACGCAATGCGTCTTCGGAGAAACGGTCTTCGGCATTTCCGACGCAGGCGATGATACCGCTTTTAAGATCATCTGCACCTCCGAACGGATCTATAAGCCCGTCGCGGCGGTTGTACGCCATAGCGTTTACGGTGAAATCGCGCCTCGAAAGATCTGAGGTTATATCCGATACGAACTTGACGTTTTCCGGGCGGCGGTTATCTTTGTAAAGACCGTCGATACGAAAAGTGGTTACTTCGTAAAAGCCGCGATCTGCCTTTACCGTGACGGTTCCGTGCTTTATCCCGGTTTTTATGACCCGGTTTTCGGTAAAGCATGCGACCGTTTCTTCAGGAAGCGCCGAAGTGCATATATCCCAGTCGTGCGGTTCCGCGCCAAGCAGCGCATCGCGGACGCATCCGCCGACGACGTAGGCGCTGAACCCGTTTTTTTCAAGTGTATTCATTACCTCCGCTGCTCCGCGCGGAATATCGATACTGATCATAATGATTCCCTTTCTGCTTTTTATATGATATCACATTTTCCCGTTTTGTTCAATAGCTATGGCAGAAAAGCTAAACAAAAAACGCCGCCTTACACAACATATGGTATTAGTTACAACGCCGTACCTCGAATTGTTCCGAAAATTCAGCAAAATATCAGTACGATAAATCTTGACACGGGCGGCGGCGATATGATATAATTTAACCGTAAAAATCAATAAATCCTTTTTACTGACGGTTTCCCCGATCTTTTTCGGGCAAGTGGAGCACCACGCGGGACAAAGGATGTTAAAAGCCGACCGTCTGGGCACATTTACCTGCATTGTGTAAGTGCGCCCTTTTTAAGTTATTTTTTCAAGGAGCGGAACTATGAAAAAAGTCGCCATCATTATGGGCAGCGACAGCGATATGCCCGTTTTAAAGAAGACAAAACGCACTCTCGACGAGTTCGGAGTCGTGTCGGAAACCCATATCTTTTCCGCGCACCGCACGCCCGACGAGGCGTCACGTTTTGCACGCTCGGCGCGCGCCGAAGGTTTCGGCGTCATTATCGCAGCCGCCGGTATGGCAGCGCATCTCGCAAGGGCGCTTGCCGCAAACACTACCTTGCCCGTTATCGTGATCCCATGCAGTTCATCTAATTTAGAAGGCATTGACGCTTTGCTTTCAACGGTCCAGATGCCGTCGGGCATACCCGTGGCGACCGTTGCTGTAAACGGAGGCGTCAATGCCGCTTTGCTTGCTGTGCAGATACTCGCAGTCCAGGAACCTTCGCTTGCTGAAAAACTTGCCGAAAAGCGTGATTCGGACAGAGCAAAGGTTCTTGCCAAAGACGCAGCGGCTGAAAGAATTATCAACGAACAATAATAATTTAATAAAAGGAGCATTTTTATGGAACTCGTTTACACCGGAAAAACAAAAAACGTATACGCATTGGAGAACGGCAATTATCTGCTGAAATTCAAAGATGACTGCACCGGTAAGGACGGTGTGTTCGACCCGGGCGAAAACTCTGTAGGCCTCACAATAGAAGGCGTCGGCGACGTCAATCTTCGTATGTCTGTCTATTATTTCGAAAAACTCAATGCCGCCGGTATCAAAACTCACTATGTCAGCGCCGATCTCAAGAACACCACCATGGAAGTGCTTCCCGCCAAGGTTTTCGGCAAGGGTCTGGAAGTTATCTGCCGCGATAAGGCCGTGGGCAGCTTTTTCCGCCGTTACGGCGAGTATATCGCCGAAGGAGCGGATCTCGATTCTTATGTTGAGATGACATTCAAAAACGACGCCAAAGGCGATCCTCTGGTCACTAAGGACGGTCTGGTCGCTTTGGGAATAATGACCGAAAAGCAGTACGACGATATTAAAGAGATGACCAAAAAGATCACCAAGATCGTTTCTGACGATATGAAAGCAAAAGGCCTTGTGCTTTACGATATCAAATTCGAATTCGGTTATGCGCCCGACGGCAGCGTTATGCTTATTGACGAGATCGCTTCCGGAAACATGAGAGTTTATAAAGACGGAAAGTATATCGACCCCATGACTCTTTCCAAGCTTTTCTTTGATAAATAATTATTTAAGGCGGTCATTAAATGGGCGGTTATTTCGGCGCTACCGGCAAAGGCGATCGAATTGCGGACGTCTTTTTCGGTACAGATTATCATTCACACCTGGGAACTCGGAGAGGCGGTATGGCGGCGTATGATAAGGACGTTGGCCTTCAGCGCTCCATACACAATATAGAGAATTCTCCGTTTAGAACAAAATTCGAAAACGTTTTCAACGAAATGAAAGGAACGGCGGCAATCGGCTGCATCAGCGATTCCGATCCTCAGCCGTTGCTTATCCGTTCGCATCACGGCACATATGCTATTTGTATGGTCGGCGTGATCAACAATACGCATGAGCTTTTGGAACGCTGCTTTGAAAACACCGGCTGCCATTTTGACGCCATGACAGGCGGAAACATCAATTCCGTAGAGCTTACGGCTGCGCTGATAGACCAAAAGCAGAGCTTTGCCGAAGGTATCCGCTACGCCCAGACTATGATCAGCGGTACTGCCGCCATCATTATCTTGCGCGACAACGGAAACATCATCGCCGCGCGCGATCTTTTCGGAAGACTCCCCATGCATATAGGCAAAAACGAAAACGGGTACTGCGTTTCTTTTGAATCTTTCGCATACCGCAAGCTCGGTTACGAAGACGCCGGAGAGCTTGGTCCCGGTGAGATCTGCGAACTTTCACCGGACGGATGCGAACGCCTTGCAGAACCGAATAAGGAAATGCGTATATGTTCCTTTTTGTGGTCGTATTACGGTTACCCCACTTCTGATTACGAGGGTGTGAACGTTGAAGCCATGCGTTGCCGCAACGGCGAGATAATGGCGGATAATGATAAAGCGTTCAACGGTGAAATGCAGCTCGATTATGTCTGCGGTGTTCCCGATTCCGGCACTCCTCACGCCATCGGCTACGCGAACAGGAGCCATTTTCCGTTTGCGCGTGCGTTTATCAAATATACGCCGACATGGCCTCGGAGCTTTTTGCCTTCCAGCCAGCAGGAACGCGACAAGGTCGCTAAAATGAAGCAGATCCCCGTACACGAATTCATCAACGGCAAGCGGCTTCTTTTCGTTGACGATTCCATCGTCCGCGGCACCCAGCTCAAAGAGACTGTAGAGTTCCTTTACGGGAACGGCGCAAAAGAAGTGCACATGCGTTCCGCGTGTCCGCCTATAATGTATGGTTGTAAATTCCTCAACTTTTCGCGTGCGACGAACGACCTTGAGCTGATAACGCGGCGCGTTATTATCGAACTCGAAGGCGAGCAGGGTTTCGATCATCTCGATGAATACAGCGACCCGACCAGTGAAAGAGGCAAAAGAATGCGCCGTGCGATCTGCGAAAAGTTCCATTTTGCGTCTCTCGAATTCCAGTCGTTAGAAGGTATAGAAAAAGCAATAGGCATAGATAAATGCAAGCTTTGCACCTATTGCTGGAACGGAAAGGAATAACACAATGAACGATATTTCCAAATCTGAAAGCTACGCGCGCGCCGGTGTGGATATCACCGCGGGTTACCGTGCGGTCGAGCTTATGAAAAAGCACATCGCTTCGACCGTAACGCCCGGCGTCTGTTCGGACGTTGGCGGTTTCGGAGGTCTTTTCAGACTTGACCTTTCAGGTATAAAAAAGCCGATACTCGTCAGCGGTACAGACGGGGTCGGTACGAAGCTCAAGCTCGCGTTCATCGCCGATAAGCACGACACCGTAGGCATAGATTGCGTTGCGATGTGCGTGAACGACGTTATTTGCTCCGGCGCAAGACCGCTGTTTTTCCTGGACTATATCGCTTGCGGAAAGAATGTGCCGGAGCGTATAGCCGATATCGTCAAGGGCGTCTGCGACGGCTGCGTTCAGTCCGGCGCCGCTCTTATCGGCGGAGAAACCGCAGAAATGCCGGGCTTTTACCCGGAAAACGAATACGATCTTGCCGGCTATTGCACCGGGATAGTTGACGAAGACAGTATAATCGATAACCGCACGATGCGCGAAGGCGATGTGATAATTGCGCTTCCCTCTTCCGGCGTGCATTCAAACGGCTTTTCGCTTGTGAGAAAAGTCTTTGACGTGGAAAGATCCGATATTACAACTCCGCTTGAACTTCTGGCGGGAAGGTCTGTACTTGAAACTCTGCTCGTCCCCACGCGAATTTATGTAAAACCTGTTTTGGCGCTGCTTCAGAAAATACGCGTTAAAGGGATATCTCATATCACGGGCGGCGGCTTTTATGAAAACATACCGCGTTCAGTTCCTGCCGGGCTTTGCGCTAAGATCGAAAAAGGCGCTGTCAAAGTCCACGAGATTTTCAGACTCATCCAAGAGACCGGAGACATTCCCGAACGCGATATGTTCAATACTTTCAACATGGGCGTCGGGATGAGCATAACAGTTGATAAGTCCGATGTTGACTCGGCTTTGAGCATCCTGCGCGAAAACGGTGAAGACGCGTACGTTATTGGAGAAATAGAAAAGAATACTGAAAGGATAAGGATATGCTGATATTGAAACGAATTTTCAGCGGCGTTGCTTCCGGAGTCCTTATAGGGATCGGAGGTTCGGTGTATCTTTGCACCGGCAAGACAGAGTTCGGCGCCGTGATGTTCAGCGTTGCGCTTCTGTGTATCTGTTACAAGAGTTTTTCTCTCTTCACCGGCAAGGTCGGTTTTCTCGTACATTCACACACTAGAAAAGACTTTTCCGTGCTTTTTTGCGGCTTGCTCGGCAACTTTATCGGTTCGGTGTGCACCGCCGTCGTCGTTACTCTCGGGTTTCGCGGCAATCCTCTTTCTTGCGCAGAAGCGACAGCGATCGCCAAAGTGGAACAGTTGCCGTACGAGGTACTTATACGCGCGTTCATGTGCGGGATACTTATGTATATGGCTGTCAGCATTTTTAAAAACAAAAAATCGCCATTGGGGATACTGTTCTGTATCCCGACGTTTATTCTTTGCGGGTTCGAGCACAGTATCGCCGATATGTTTTATCTTGCTGCAGGATTTCAAAGCAGCAGTCAGTATTTTTGGAAGGCGCTGCTATTTACAGTGCTGGCGATAGCAGGCAACGCGCTGGGTGCGATATTCATTGCGTTGTTCGACAAAACAATGGAGAAAAGTGATGAAAAACAATAAGATCGGGATAGCGGTTCTGGTTTCCGGCGGCGGGACCAATCTTCAGGCGCTTATAGATGCGCAGGCATCCGGTATTATAAAAAGCGGAAATATCGTTTGTGTGATTTCTTCAAAACCCGGCGTATATGCACTTGAGCGCGCTGAAAAAGCAGCCATACCGGCATTCGCTTTAGACCGCAAAGCTCTAGGTCAGCAGCAATTTGAAAATGAGACCGCGCGTATCATCAAAGACTGCGGCGCGCGTCTTATAGTGCTGGCGGGCTTTTTGTCGATTCTTTCTGAAGATTTTATAAAGAACTTTCCCGGGAAAATAATAAACGTCCACCCTGCGCTGATACCTTCATTCTGCGGAAAAGGATTTTACGGACTCAAGGTCCACGAAGCGGCGCTTGCTTACGGCGTAAAGCTTACGGGTGCGACCGTACACTACGTTAACGAGATACCCGACGGCGGAAAGATCATAATGCAGAAAGCCGTGCGGATATACGATGGCGATACTCCCGAAAGATTGCAAAAACGCGTTATGAAACAAGCCGAATGGAAAATATTGCCCGCGTCTGCCGAAAAGGTCTGCGCGGAGCTCTTGAAAAGCGAGGTAAAGTAAAATGGCAAAATTCGATCTTAAGAAACTTCTTTCCGAAAATCCCTACCCCGGCCGCGGAATAATCATCGGCGCTTCGGCCGACGGAAAAAAAGCGCTTATCGCCTATTTTATCATGGGGCGCAGCGTAAACAGCCGCAACCGCGTGTTCGAAGCTTTTGACGGCGGTATGCGCACCAAGGCGTTCGACGAATCCAAAGTCGTAGATCCTTCGCTTATCATTTATAACCCTTATCTCGCCCTGCCTGAAATTGATATAATCACCAACGGAGATCAGACGAACACTATATACGATTTTATCAAAGCCAATCCTGAAGACACCTGCGCTTTTTCCAAAGCGCTCGCCACTCGTGAATTCGAGCCGGACGCCCCCAACTATACTCCGCGTATTTCCGGTATAGCTTATTATTGCAATTCGTGCAAAAAGTTTACTTATTCGCTTTCCATACTCAAAAGCAACGGAACGCCGGACGTTTGCGACCGCTTTACTTTCGATTATACCCCCGTCGCCGGTATCGGTCATTTTATACATACTTACAAATGTGACGGTAATCCTCTTCCTTCTTTTGAAGGCGAACCTGAAGAAGTTGATCTGCCGAACACGGCGAAAGAGTTTGCCGCGCTCGTTTGGGAAAACCTTAATGAAGACAACAAGGTCTCGCTTTTGGTCCGTTCCGTACCGCTCGACGGCGGAAAACCCGAGCAGATCATTATAAACAAAAATAACTGATCAAGGAGAAACGTCCAAAATGAAAGAATTTGAACTTAAATACGGTTGCAACCCCAATCAGAAGCCGGCTAAGATATTTATGCACGACGGAAGTGATCTGCCTATAGAGATACTTTCCGGCAGACCCGGATATATCAACTTTCTGGATGCTTTCAATTCGTGGCAGCTCGTAAAAGAGCTTAAAGAGGCGCTCGGTATGCCCGCGGCGACCTCGTTCAAGCACGTCAGCCCGACCTCCGCCGCTGTCGGAATACCGCTTTCCGCAACGCTTAAAAAGGCGGTGTTCGAGGACGATATCGAAGGGCTGGACGATTCCCCTCTCGCCTGCGCCTATGCGAGAGCGCGCGGCACCGACAGAATGTGCTCGTTCGGCGACTGGGTGGCGCTTTCGGACGTGTGTGACGTCACTACAGCAAAAATGATAAAGCGCGAGGTTTCCGACGGCGTTATCGCTCCCGGTTACGAACCCGAGGCGCTCGAGATCTTGAAAACAAAGCGCAAAGGCAACTACAATATCGTAAAGATCGATCCTACGTACGTGCCAGATCCGGTCGAACACAAACAAGTTTTCGGTATCACTTTCGAGCAGGGACGCAACAATTTCAAGATCGACCGCGATCTGCTTAAAAATGTCGTCACGGCTAACAAGGATCTTCCCGAAAGCGCTGTGCGCGATCTGATCGTTTCGCTCATTACGCTCAAATATACGCAGTCGAATTCCGTATGCTACGCGGTCGACGGACAGGCGATCGGCGTCGGCGCCGGACAGCAGTCGCGCATACACTGCACCCGCCTTGCAGGGACAAAAGCAGATACATGGTTCCTCAGACAGCACGAAAAAGTTCTTTCGCTTCCCTTCCGCCCGGATATCGGCCGTCCCGACAGGGATAACGTAATAGACGGCTATATCAACAAAAACGAAGAAGACGTTTGCGCAGACGGCGTCTGGCAGCGCTGGTTCACCAGCCGTCCGGAACCGTTCACGCAGGATGAAATGCGCGCTTATCTCGACTCTGTCGACGGTGTTGCGCTTGGATCAGACGCGTTCTTCCCGTTTTTCGATAACATAGAACGCGCCCGCAGGAGCGGTGTGAAATACATAGCAGAACCCGGTGGATCGATCCGTGACGACGCAGTCATTGAATGCTGCGATAAATACGGTATGGTCATGGCGTTTACCGGAATGAGACTCTTCCATCATTGATACAGAGGTTTACAATGAAAATACTCGTCGTCGGCGGCGGAGGCCGCGAACACGCTATCATCAAGAAGCTTAAAGAAAATCCCAATGCGGAAAAAATATATGCGCTTCCGGGCAACGGCGGCATATCCCGCGACGCCGAATGCGTTGATATAGGAGCAAAGGATATTGACGCCATAGTCGCTTTCGCCGTAAAGAATACGATCGACTATGCCGTGGTCGCGCCGGACGATCCCCTGGTTTTGGGGTGCGTTGACGCACTCGAGGCGAACGGGATCCCCTGTTTCGGTCCCCGCGCGAATGCCGCCGTAATTGAAGGCAGCAAGGTCTTTGCAAAGGACCTTATGAAAAAATACGGCATTCCTACCGCAAGATACGAAACTTTTGATTCCGCAGAAAAAGCGCTTGATTATCTTATGACGGCGCCGATACCGACTGTTATAAAAGCGGACGGGCTTGCGCTTGGCAAAGGCGTAATAATCGCCGACACGCGCGAAAAAGCTTTTGACGCGGTCCGCACCATCATGAGCGACCGAAAATTCGGCTCCAGCGGCGACCGCATCGTCATTGAAGAATTCCTTGAAGGTCCCGAAGTATCGGTACTTGCGTTTACGGATGGAAAAACCGTGGTCCCTATGGTTTCTTCGATGGATCATAAACGCGCGCTCGACGGCGATAAAGGCCTCAACACCGGCGGTATGGGAACTATAGCTCCAAACCCTTACTACACAAAAGAAATTGCCGAAAGATGCTATGAAGAGATCTTTATGCCGACTGTAAAAGCCATGAATGCCGAAGGACGCACTTTTAAGGGCTGCCTTTATTTCGGTCTTATGATCACAAAAGATGGCCCCAAGGTGATCGAATATAATTGCCGTTTCGGCGATCCCGAGACTCAGGTCGTGCTTCCGCTTATGAAGAGCGATCTGCTGGATACCATGCTTGCCGTGACCGAAGGACGGCTCGACAGCGTGAATGTGGAGTTTTACGATAAAGCGGCCGCATGTGTGATTATGGCTTCAAAAGGTTACCCGGAGCATTACGAAAAGGGCTTTACGATCACTGTGCCGGATGACGAGCAGGACAACGTGTATTTTGCCGGAGCAACCGTGAAAGACGGAAATCTCGTCACGTCCGGCGGACGCGTACTTGGCGTAACAAAGACCGCTGACACGCTTGCCGAAGCGCTTGAACTGGCATACGCTTCCGTAAAGCGTATAAGCTTTGAAAATTCATTTTACAGGACCGATATAGGCAAAAAAGCATTAAAAGCAGGAGACATACATTAAATGGTTTACAGAGTTTTTTCCGAAAAGAAAAAAGAGCTTGCGCTTGAAGCCAAAGCTTTGCTCAACGACGTGCGTAATATCTTGGGTATAAGCGGTCTTTCGGACGTTCGCGTTATAAACAGATACGACGCCGAAAATATAGACGCCGCCTTGTTCGAATACGCACAGACCGCCGTGTTTTCCGAACCGCAACTCGATACGGTCTGCGAGCAGCCCGATCTTGACGGAGCGTATGTTTTTGCCGTTGAGTTCCTTCCCGGGCAGTTCGACCAGCGTGCCGATTCAGCTTCGCAGTGCATACAGATAATTTCCCAGGGCGAACGTCCTATAGTGCGTTCTGCCAAAGTTTACGCTCTTTACGGCGATCTTTCGGAAAACGATATAGCCGAGATCAAGAAATACGTTATTAACCCAGTGGAATCGCGCGAGGCGTCTCTTGACAAGCCGGCCACATTAAAGACGGAATATGACATCCCTACCGACGTGAAGACGCTTGAAGGGTTTACTTCGCTCGATGTATCCGGGCTCGAGTCTTTTATAAGTGAATACGGCCTTGCCATGGACACCGGCGACGCTGAGTTCTGCCGCGACTATTTCAGAAAAGAAGGCCGTGATCCCACGATCACCGAAATAAGGATGATCGACACCTATTGGTCAGATCATTGCCGTCATACGACTTTCGGTACCCATATCGACAATGTCGAATTCGACAACGAAGATGTTAAAAAAGCATACGGCCGCTATATGAATGTGCGTGAAGAGCTCGGGAGGACCGAAAAGCCGATATGCCTTATGGATATAGCGACGCTGGCGGCAAAATATCTTAAAAAGAAAGGGCTTCTGCAAAAGCTCGACGAATCCGAAGAGATAAACGCCTGCACCGTTAAGATCAACGTAGAGGTCGACGGCGAAAACGAAGATTGGCTTCTGCTGTTCAAAAACGAGACGCACAACCATCCGACCGAGATCGAGCCGTTCGGCGGCGCGGCAACATGCATAGGCGGCGCTATACGAGATCCGCTTTCCGGCAGGGCTTACGTTTACGGAGCCATGCGCTTGACCGGAGCCGCAGATCCGCTCGTTCCCGTCTCTAAGACAATAAAAGGAAAGCTTCCTCAGCGTAAGATCGTTACGACCGCTGCGGCGGGATATTCGTCATACGGCAACCAGATCGGTCTTGCGACGGGCATAGTTGATGAAATTTACCATCCCGGTTACGCCGCAAAACATATGGAGATCGGCGCTGTTATAGCGGCCGCACCTCAAAGGAACGTTCGCCGTGAACGTCCGGACCCGGGAGATATAGTCGTCCTTCTCGGCGGTGATACGGGTCGTGACGGCTGCGGCGGAGCAACGGGATCTTCTAAATCGCACACGGTCTCTTCTCTGGAGACCTGCGGAGCCGAAGTTCAGAAAGGCAACGCACCTGAAGAAAGAAAACTGCAGCGTCTGTTCCGCAACGAAAAAGCATCACGCCTTATAAAGCGCTGCAACGATTTCGGCGCCGGCGGCGTTTCTGTCGCTATTGGCGAATTGGCGGACGGCCTTGATATAGACCTTAACGCCGTTCCCAAAAAGTACGATGGCCTGGACGGTACCGAGCTCGCTATAAGCGAATCGCAGGAACGTATGGCTGTTGTAGTATCCGAAGATGATCTTGCTTCTTTTCTTGCCCTTTCAGGCGAGGAAAACCTCAAAGCCACTCCTGTTGCCCGCGTAACAGATACAAACCGCCTTGTTATGCATTGGAACGGCAAGGTGATAGTCGATATCAGCCGTGATTTTCTCAATTCCAACGGCGCCGAAAAACACGTTAATGTTCGCGTAGCGGCTTCGAATATTGAAAATAACGAAAAATACTCCGGTTTTTCCGAGGGATTGGCAAAACTCGCTTCCGATCTTAATATTTGTTCAAAACGCGGACTTTCCGAGCGCTTTGACTCTACCATCGGTGCCGGAACTGTTCTTATGCCTTTCGGAGGCAAGTACCAGTCGACTCCTATCCAGGCGATGGTCCAGAAGATATCCGTAGAAAAAGGCCATACAGACGATTGCTCTTATATGGCATGGGGCTATGATCCGTTTGTCACCGAGCAAAGCCCGTATCACGGAGCATATCTTGCAGTGGTGCATTCTGTCTGCAAGCTTGTTGCGAGCGGTGCGGAATTCAACGACGTATACCTTACGTTCCAGGAGTATTTTGAACGTTTGGGCAAAGACTGCGATCGTTGGGGCAAACCGCTGGCCGCTCTGCTCGGCGCTTTTGAAGCACAGCTTGACTTGGGTATCGGCGCTATAGGCGGCAAAGATTCTATGAGCGGTTCTTTTGAAGATATCCACGTTCCGCCCACACTCGTTTCTTTTGCGGTGACCACCGGAAAAGCGAGCGAGACGGTTTCACCGGAATTCAAATGCGCCGGTAATGATGTGTATATTATTTCACCCGAATTCAATTCCAACGGTATCCCCGACGCAAGTTCGCTCAAATCTGTTTTTGCTCAGATAACTTCTCTGCTCAGAAGCGGAAAAGCGGTGTCTTGCTATGCTCTCGGCATGGGAGGCGCGGCAGAAGCCGTTATGAAATGCTGCTTCGGCAACGGATACGGCTTTGAATTCGACAGTTCGTTAGAGCTTAAGGAGATATTCGGCAAAAACTACGGCTCGTTTATTTTGGAATGCGTTTCTGCTCCCGATATGGGTAAACATCTGGGCAGGATCACGGCGGAGCGCGAATTCGTGTTCGGGGCAGAAAGAGCCGATTTGGACGAAATATACGAAAAATATGATAAAAAACTCGAATCTGTCTATCCGCGCACCGTTGAAAAAACATACGGAAAGGTGTATAATATCAATTATAAGGCAGCCGCTTATCCCGCGCCTGCGGTAAAGAGCGCAAAGCCGATCTTCCTTATTCCCGCATTCCCCGGGACCAATTGCGAATACGATTCCGCAAAGGTCATCCGTGACGCGGGCGGAGATCCACGGATAACAGTTGTCAAAAATCTCGACGCCGCCGGTATAAAAGAAAGCGTTGAATCGTTTGCCAACGCGCTTAAGACTGCCAACGCCGTGTTTATTCCGGGCGGTTTTTCCGGAGGCGACGAACCGGAGGGCAGCGGGAAATTCATAACCGCTTTCTTCAGGAATGCCGCCATAAAAGAAAGAGTCACAGAACTTTTGGAAAAACGCGACGGCTTGATCTGCGGTATTTGTAACGGTTTTCAGGCGCTTATAAAGCTCGGGCTCGTTCCGTACGGCAAGATCATAGATACCGACGAGAATTGCCCTACGCTTACATTCAATACGATAGCGCGTCACCAATCCATGATAGTACGCACGCGTATAGCGTCTAACAAATCCCCGTGGCTTTCCAAGACCAATGTCGGAGATATTTACAGCGTTCCCGTATCGCACGGCGAAGGTAGGTTCCTTGCATCCGACTCGCTTGTAAAAGAGCTCACCGCAAACGGTCAGATCGCAACACAGTATGTTGATCTTGACGGAAATGCTACCTACGATATCGAATATAACCCAAACGGTTCGGTTTTTGCCGTCGAAGGGATAACTTCACCCGACGGAAGAGTTTTCGGTAAAATGGGGCATTGTGAGCGATTTGGACGCAATCTGTACAAAAACGTTATCGGTAATTACGATATAAGGATGTTTGAAGCAGCAATAGATTATTTTAAATAAACCGGAAGGAACACGCCATGAACTTTTTTGATGAACTCGTAAAGTACGATCCTGCAGTCGCGGACGCTTGTCGGCTCGAGCTTGAACGTCAGCAGCAAAATATCGAGCTGATCGCGTCTGAAAACATCGTTTCAAAAGCTGTGCTTCTCGCTGCGGGCGGGGTACTCACCAACAAATATGCCGAAGGATACCCTTCCAAGCGCTATTATGGCGGCTGTCAGTACGTCGATATAGTCGAAGAGATCGCACGAGACAGGGCCAAGAAGCTGTTCGGCGCTGAATACGCGAATGTTCAGCCGCACAGCGGCGCTAACGCAAATCTTGCCGCGTTCTTTGCGTTCCTTAAACCCGGCGATACCGTCATGGGAATGAATCTTCAGCAAGGCGGGCATCTTTCGCACGGGTCTCCGGTCAATATTTCAGGCATGTATTTCAATGTCGTGCCTTACGGCGTGAATGACGACGGATTCATAGATTACGACGAGATGCGCCGCCTGGCGCTTGAATGCAGGCCTAAGCTGCTTGTTGTAGGTGCAAGCGCTTATTCGAGGATCATCGATTTCAAACGCTGCCGTGAGATAGCCGACGAAGTCGGCGCATACCTTATGGTCGATATGGCGCATATTGCCGGTCTGGTCGCTGCCGGGCTTCATCCTTCGCCCGTTCCGTACGCAGACGTTGTCACTACGACCACTCACAAGACTCTTCGCGGACCTCGCGGCGGATTGATCCTTTGCAAAGAAAAATATGCCAAACAAATAGACAAGGCGATTTTCCCGGGTACGCAAGGCGGTCCTCTGATGCACATAATAGCAGCTAAAGCCGTAGCTTTAGGCGAAGCGCTCACCGACGAATTCAAAGCTTATCAGGCGCAGATAGTCGCTAACGCCGCCTGCCTTGCCGGCGAGCTTATGGCAAGAGGCATAAATCTCGTTTCCGGCGGTACAGATAACCATCTGATGAATATCAACCTTATAGGGACAGGAGTTACCGGAAAAGAGCTCGAACTGCGTCTTGACCGTGTAAATATAACTGCCAACAAGAATACAGTACCCAATGATCCGCAGACACCGTTCGTCACGAGCGGATTGCGTATCGGTACGCCTGCCGTAACTACGCGCGGTTTCAAAGAACCCGAAATGAAACTCATTGCCGGCTGGATCGTTGACGCTATAAAAGATTTCGATGCGAACGCATCGCGCATAAAATCAGAAGTGGCTTCTCTCTGTGCAAAATTCCCTATCTACGCGGAATAAAATATAAATAATCAAGGAGTACTGAAAATGGCTTATCTTTCTGATATCGAGATCGCTCAGGCGTGCAAATTGAAGCCGATCTCCGAAATCGCTTCTGTCGCTCACGTAGACGAAAAATATCTTGAGCATTACGGCAGATACAAAGCGAAGATCGACCTTGCACTCTTAAAGGAATCCAAAAGAAAAGACGGAAAACTCATTTTAGTTACTGCAATAACACCCACACCTGCCGGCGAGGGCAAAACGACTACTACGATAGGTCTTGCAGACGGACTTAAACGTATAGGCAAGGACGTTACCGTGGCGTTGCGCGAGCCATCGCTCGGACCTGTGTTCGGCGTAAAGGGCGGTGCTGCCGGCGGCGGTTACGCTCAGGTCGTCCCAATGGAAGATATAAACTTACATTTCACCGGAGATTTCCACGCGATAGGCGCTGCGAACAACCTGCTTGCCGCAATGCTCGACAACCATATCCAACAAGGAAACGCGCTGAATATAGACGTCCGCAATATAACCTGGAAACGCTGCGTAGATATGAACGACAGGCAGCTTCGCTTTATTGTCGACGGGCTTGGCGGAAAAGCAAACGGCGTTCCCCGTGAAGACGGATTCGATATAACTGTCGCTTCCGAGATAATGGCTGTGCTTTGCCTTTCTTCTTCCATAACAGATCTTAAAGAACGTCTTTCCAGAATAATAGTCGGCTACGACTATGACGGAAATCCTGTTACATGCGGACAATTGAAGGCGGCGGGCGCTATGACCGCGCTTTTGAAAGACGCGCTCAAGCCGAACCTGGTCCAGACTCTTGAAGGCACTCCCGCGTTTGTTCACGGCGGCCCGTTTGCAAACATAGCCCATGGATGCAACTCCATAATGGCAACAAAAATGGCGCTTAAGATGGGCGATTATACCGTCACCGAGGCGGGCTTCGGAGCCGATCTGGGGGCGGAAAAATTCTTTGACATAAAATGCCGTATGGCAGGTCTTACCCCCGATGCAGTTGTCGTTGTGGCGACCGTGCGTGCGCTCAAGATGCACGGCGGTCTTGCCAAGACCGAACTTGCGACCGAAGACCTTGCCGCTTTGGAAAAAGGCGTACCGAATTTGTTAAGGCACGTTTCCAACATTAAAAACGTATACAAACTTCCCTGCGTCGTAGCAATCAACCGTTTCCCTACCGATACTGATAAAGAAATAGATTTCATTATCAAAAAATGCCGCGAACTCGGAGTCAACACCGTTCTTTCCACTGTTTGGGCGGAAGGCGGAAAAGGCGGCGAGGCGCTCGCGCTCGAGGTGGTCCGTCTTTGCGAAGAAGAAAAAGGTGAATTCAGCTTTTCGTATTCGCTCGATCTGCCCATCGTCGAAAAGATTCAAGCGGTCGTCAAAAAGGTTTACGGCGGTAAAGGTATTATCGTAACTCCCGCAGCAAAAAAACAGATCGAAAAACTCGAATCACTCGGCTACGGTAATATCCCTGTATGTATAGCAAAAACACAGTATAGCTTTTCCGACGATCCCAAGCTGCTCGGTGCGCCGGAGGATTTTGAAGTGACTGTCAAAAACGTCAAAATATCTGCCGGGGCCGGTTTTATAGTAGTCCTCACAGGTGATATCCTCACCATGCCGGGGCTGCCGAAATCGCCCGCCGCCGAACGTATAGACGTTGACGAAAACGGCAGGATCACCGGATTGTTCTAAAACGTTCATACCAATTGAAGACTTTACTTTGGATTTCAATTCTATTATAAAGGGGTAATAAAAATGTCAGAAAACAAAAGACCTGAATCTATGCAGAGGATCACTACTCCCGAACTCGCCGAAGCTTTCATTGACGAGCAGATCACTGCTTTGAAGGCGCAGATCGGCGGTAAGAAAGTACTTTTGGCGCTTTCCGGCGGTGTGGATTCTTCTGTTGTCGCTGCACTGCTTATAAAAGCGATCGGCAAAAACCTTGTCTGTGTTCACGTCAATCACGGCTTGCTCCGCAAGGGTGAACCCGAGCAGGTCATAAACGTGTTCCGTCATGAAATGAACGCAAATCTCGTTTATGTCGATGCGGTCGACAGATTCCTCGATAAGCTTGCCGGAATATCCGAGCCCGAAAAGAAACGCAAAGTCATAGGCGCTGAATTCATACGCGTCTTTGAAGAAGAGGCACGCAAGCTCGAAGGGATAGAATTTCTGGCTCAGGGCACGATTTACCCCGATATTCTCGAATCCGGCGGTGTCAAAGCCCACCACAACGTGGGAGGACTTCCCGACGATCTTCAGTTCGAGCTCGTCGAACCGATCAAATTCCTTTATAAAGACGAAGTGCGCGTCGTGGGCAAAGCGTTGGGCCTGCCCGACAATATGGTCTACCGTCAGCCGTTCCCCGGACCGGGTTTAGGCGTGCGCTGTGTAGGCGCTATAACGCGTGACCGTCTCGAAGCGCTCCGTGAATCGGACGCTATAGTTCGCGAAGAAATAGAAAAACTTCCCTCTGTTCCGTGGCAGTATTTTTGTGCCATTCCGGATATCAAATCCACCGGTATCAAGGATGGCAAGCGCTATATGGGCTGGATCGTCGTGATCCGTGCCGTAAACACAGTAGACGCCGTTACGGCGACTGTCCCTGAGATCCCGTTCAAAACTCTTTGCACGATCCGCGACAGAATTATCGATACTGTTCCCGGCGTTAACCGTGTGGCCTGGGATATTTCTGAGAAACCTTTGGCGACTATCGAGTGGGAATGATCCTCTATAACTGACAAATGCCCGAAAGCCTTTATTGCAAAAGACTTTCGGGCTTTTT
>CACYCI010000101.1 GCA_902772845.1 uncultured Ruminococcus sp. | reverse complement strand
TTTTCATTAGCGATCTGAAGCTGCTTGCCTTTATACTCATGTATCGCCGTCAAAAGCGATACGATGTCGGCAGACAAAAGCTTCTTATATTCTTTTTTATAATCAAATACCCTCATTTTACATCTCCAACTTCAATTTGATCATTTCAATTCATTTTGATGATATTACATTATAGCAGTTTCAATTTGACTTGTCAAGTCCTAATTTTATCATTTTCGCTAAAAATGATAAAATTAAAGAGTGAGAGTCTCAGTTTAAGAAGCTTATATTTTTTGCTAAAACGCAAAAGTGGGGGCAGTTAATAAATAACAGGGAACGATGCTTTCGGAAGGTGGGCGCAGTATTCATAAATGCGAAAATCGGAGCCGAAGCTCCGCTGTTCATTGGTGTTATTCATTTGCCGTTAATTCGATTGATATGCTTTCCATCATCAGCCGGATACCGAGAGAGAAGCCGCAGGTAACGGATTCGACTTCTGCGAGGGAGTGCATTTCGTTGATAACATCATCATACTTTTCAAGCAGTTCTTTCTGTTTATCCGTGAAGGAGCCGGTCAGTTTTTCGCGGTTTTTGCCCATTAGGGAGAGCAGGCTCTTGAATCGTTTGTCATCCTGTAGGATCACTTCGCGCGGGTTGATGTTACCGTACCATAGGTTTTCCAGTACCGTCATACGAAGATCACCTCGTTCAAGACGATTTCGTTGACGCGGTCGCGGATGTTGTTCATCGCGCCCACCCAAGCCATTTGGTCGCGGCGTTTGAGATCTTCGGTGACGCCTTCCTGCTTGGCAAGTTGTTTTACCAACTGAAAACACATTTCGTCAGCCTGTTCGTTGACCTGCTGAAGATAAGAGTTCAAGCTTCCGTTCAACCGCATCACGCCGATCACGCTCGGTTTGGTAACTTTCAAATGCTGATAATGCCTTTGTCCCCAGATTCCTACACCTTTCAGATCGTCTTTCATTGGATATCGCCTCCTCATCGATAGTCAACAAACTTTGTCATATCTACGACGTCTGCATAATTGTCGAGAATTTTGTGAAGCTCCCGAGAAGTGATATGCCCGTCGTGATACAGTTGCTCGATCAGTTTCAATGCGGCAAAGCACAGATTCGGATCCTTTTTCGCTTCTTCAATGTTGAACGGTTTTGATTTGTCTTTCATATGCAAACACCTCCTTTGCGATCTCATTGTACCGCAAGGGAGGTATTTTGAAAAATGTGCGATGGAGGCAAAAACACCGCTTCGATTTCTCAAAGCGGTGCTTTTGTAATCGGTATCAGAGCATAACTTTTACGGCAAAGCCGCCTTTGAAAAAGTAGGTGTTCGCCTGATACTGCTTTGGTGGAGACGAGGGGGCTCGAACCCATGACCTCACGGATGTGAACCGTGCGCTCTGACCAACTGAGCTACGCCTCCGATTTCTTTGGTATTATACAACATCCGTTTAGAAAAATCAACCCCATTTTTATCTTTTGCCCAAAAAACTTTTTGCGCATTCAAACAGGCGGATCGTTTGCTTTCGACACTCACGGGATCAGCAGAAATTACCGTTTGGCTTTGGATAAAGTTCTTCTAAATAAACGCGTCTCCCCTCACGCGCGGAACGGTATATTGCAAGTATTACGTCGACCGCTTTTCTGCCTTCCGAAAGATCCACGAAAGGCCGGCGCTTTTCACGCACGGAATCTATGAAATCCGAAATCTGCAGAGTATGGTAATCGCCCGAAAAATTAGCGGCGGAAGAAGCGCTGCTGAAGACCGGCTTGCGAAACGTAAGGTCTTCGGTGACGCTGCCGTCGATATCCATTCTGGTAATGGCAGTCTCTTCTATGGTGATGCTTCCGCTTGAACCGTTGAGTTCTATCCTTCGCGGATAACCGGGAAAGACCGAAGTGGTCGCCTGTATGACTCCGAGCGCGCCGGATTCGAATTCTATAGCAGCGCAAAGCGTATCCTCGACCTCGATCCTGCGCGCAAGCGTGGAAGCAAAAGCGTAAACAGACCGGACGGCTCCGGCAAGATAAATGAGCAGATCGACTCCGTGTATCCCCTGATTCATCAACGCTCCGCCGCCGTCGATCTTTTTTGTCCCGCGCCAGGCGCCGGAATCGTAATATTCCTGCGAACGGAAATATTTCATATACATATCGGCGCAGCAAAGCTTACCGAGCTCGCCGTTTTCCAGCATGAGCTTGGCCTTACGCACGTCTTTAGCGAACCTGAGCTGCGATATGACCGCAAGCGTCGTCTTGTTGCGAAGGCATGCTTCTTCAATGGAATCAAGCTGTTCTTTAGTTATGGCGAGCGGCTTTTCTACTATAACGTTCTTCCCTGCTTCGGCGGCTTTGACGACCGCGTCGGCGTGATATCCGCTTGGAGTGCATATACATACGGCGTTGATTTCTTTGGATGCGAGCATTTCATCGAGCGTATCGAATATGAACAAGCCGCCGTGCGCGGCGGAAACACGATCGGCAGAATCGCGATTAACGTCTGTTATCCCTACCAGTTTTGCTTTATCATGCAGAGCGGAAAGAGCGTTTATATGAAATTCCGATATCATTCCGCAGCCGATTATACCGAACCCTAACTTTTTTTGTGCCATGTGCATTTTTCTCCAATGTATTTGTTGGTATATTTTACAACGAATCATTCAAAAAGTCAATAAAAATTCGCGTATACCTATAAAAATTGACTAAAAATGGAATTTTATCGAATCAAAATTTCAAAATCTATTGACTAAAAGAGCGATTTGTAGTAATATGAATAAAATGTTACAGAAAGAGGTTTTTGTTATGCGCATTTATAATTTTTCGGCTGGCCCTTCAATGCTTCCGCTGCCCGTACTCGAACAGGCCGCACGTGAAATGACAGATTACAACGGCTCCGGGATGTCCGTTATGGAAATGAGCCACCGCACCCCTATATACGAAGCGATCATTGCTCAGACAGAGGCGGATTTCAGGAAACTGCTCGGCGTGCCCGACAATTATAAAGTCCTGTTCCTGCAGGGCGGCGCCACAACACAGTTTTCCGCTGTTCCGCTCAACCTCATGAAGACCGGCAAAGCCGATTACATCGTTAGCGGCTCTTTTTCCGGCAAAGCCGCCAAAGAAGCGGAAAAATACGGTAAAGTAACCGTTTTGGCTACTTCAAAGGCCGATAATTTCACTTATGTTCCTTATGTCGACACGTTCTCTCCGGACGCCGATTACGTGCACATTTGCTACAACAATACCATTTACGGCACAACGTTCCACTACGTACCTCAGACAGGCGACATTCCTCTTGTTGCAGATATGTCTTCATACATCATGTCGCAGCCGGTCAACGTTGAAGATTTCGGCGTTATCTACGCCGGAGCGCAGAAAAACATGGCTCCCGCCGGTTTGACAGTAGTTATCGTTCGCGAAGACCTGCTGGGCAACGCTCGCCCCGAAACTCCGGTCATGCTCGATTGGAAGATCCAGGCAGATAACGGTTCCATGTACAACACTCCTCCCGCATATACTATATACGTGGCCGGTCTCGTTTACAAGTGGCTGCTCGCGCTCGGCGGACTCGACGAAATGAAAAAGATCAACGAACGCAAAGCAAAACTGCTGTACGATTATCTCGATCAGTCCAAGCTTTTCAAGCCGACCGCAAAAAAAGAAAACCGCTCGCTCATGAACGTCTGCTTCGTCACCGGCGACCCTGATCTGGACAAAAAGTTCTGTTCCGAAGCCGCGGCGAACGGGCTCGTAAACGTCAAAGGTCACCGTTCGGTCGGCGGCATGCGCGCTTCGATCTACAACGCAATGCCCGAAGAAGGCGTAAAAGCCCTTGTGGAGTTTATGGATAGCTTTGAAAGGAACAACATAAAATGACTAAAATAAAGCTGTATAACAAAATAGACAAAGCCGGTCTGTGCCTTTTTGACAGCAATAAATACGAACTCGGCGAAGATATTTCCGAATATGAAGGCGTGCTCGTCCGTTCCGCCGCGCTCCACGACGTGGCGTTTCCTTCTTCGCTCCGCGCAATAGCGCGCGCCGGCGCAGGCGTGAACAACATCCCCATAGACAAATGCGCTGACGAAGGCATAGTGGTATTCAACACTCCCGGCGCAAACGCAAACGGCGTAAAAGAGCTTTCCGTAGCGGCTTTGCTGCTCGCATCGCGCAATATTTCCGGCGGCATCGAATGGTGCAAATCGCTCGCAGGCACTCCGGATATAGCCAAGCAGGTGGAAAAAGGCAAATCCGCGTTCACCGGCCCCGAACTTCTGGGCAAAACACTGGGCGTGATCGGTTTGGGCGCAATAGGCGGCATGGTAGCCAACACCGCAACTTCCCTCGGCATGAAAGTTATCGGCTGCGACCCGTACATCACCGTAAACGCTGCCTGGAGCATTTCGAGAGCTGTCATGAAAGCCAACACTTATGACGAGGTTTTCGCCGCTTCCGATTACATTACAATTCACGTTCCGTCCAACGATTCCACCCGCGGTATGATAAACGCCGAAGCCATTTCAAAAATGAAAAACGGCGTTCGCATAATAAATCTTGCCCGCGGCGACCTTGTGAACGCCGCCGATCTCAAAGCCGCTTTGGATTCCGGCAAAGTTGCCTGCTACGTCACAGATTTCCCTGACGAAAACATACTCGGTTATAAGAACACGGTATGCATACCGCACCTCGGCGCGTCTACTCCCGAATCCGAAGAAAACTGCGCGCGTATGGCTGCCGAAGAACTTATAGATTTCCTTGAAAACGGAAATATCCGCAACAGCGTCAACTACCCTGCCATTTCGCAACCGCGCAGCACCGCGCACAGGATCATAGTCCTCCACAGGAATATCCCTTCCATGCTCGCCAGCGTTTCTTCCGTGCTCGGCGACGACAAAGTGAATATCGATTCAATGTCCAACCGTTCAAAAGGAAATTACGCAGTGACTATAATAGACGCAGATTCAGAAGTCACTCCCGACATTGCAAGCGATATTTCCAACATAAGCGGCGTCATCAGGGTGAATATCATCTCCTGACACAATTATTAACATTATTTTGTTGACTTTTTTCATTTTTTGTTATATAATTTTAAGAGCATATATGTAGTATGCTCTTAATTTTTTGCCTGCGTCAGTGAGGTGAGTGCTTTGGCAGGAAGCGTGTTTGAACGCGTAGAAAAAAAATACATTATCAGTTCCGCGCAGTACAGATCGCTTATGCGCCATATATCAGAGCACTGCACGGCCGACATCTACCCCGAATCAGACATTTGCAGCGTTTATTACGACACGAACGATCACCTTCTTATACGCCGTTCGCTTGAAAAGCCGGTATACAAGGAAAAGCTGCGCATACGGTCCTACGGCGTTCCTCAGCCCGATACTCCCGTTTTCGTGGAGCTGAAAAAGAAACTGCTCGGTACAGTTTATAAACGCAGAGTCACGCTTGGTTATGCCGAAGCCATGGACTTTCTCGGCAACGTTCACGGCCGCGGACGCGAGCTTTCTCAAATAGAAAAAGAGATAGCTTACTGTTTCGATCTTTACCGCACGCTTCACCCGGCAATGTTTATTTCTTACCACCGCACATCGTTCGTGGGCAAACACGATTACGGGCTGCGCATAACTTTCGACAGCGACGTTCTCTCGCGCGATACCGAGCTTGAGCTCGCCAAAGGTATTTGGGGCGACCGGATCCTCCCCGAAGAAGATTTCATCTTGGAGGTCAAAACGCTCAAATCCATGCCGCTCTGGCTTTCCGGCGCGCTCGACGAATGCAAGATCTATCCCGGCTCATTTTCAAAATACGGCACGGCATACAACCGCTTGCTGGCAAACACTACATCCGGTAAAGGAGCAGTAAAAAAATGTTAGAAAAAATATTCGAATCCATCATCACTAAAGAGTCGTCGCCTTCATCGTATTTCTTTATTTGTCTGGGCGTCGCGCTTCTGTTAGGTATAACGGTCGGTATTACGTACATGTACAAAAGCCGCCATACAAAGTCTTTTGTTCTTACGCTTGCCGTGATCCCCGCCATAGTCGAACTGCTTATCATGCTTGTGAACGGGAACATAGGTACCGGTATCGCGGTAGCGGGCGCGTTCTCGCTTGTGCGCTTCCGTTCAGCTCAGGGCTCCGCGCGCGAGATAATGTTTATTTTCCTTGACACATCGCTCGGTATCGCAGTCGGCACCGGCTACATATGGCTCGCCATAATTTTCTGCGTCATAATTCTCGCATTCACGGTACTGCTCACCGCGCTCGGCTTTGGCGAAGCAAGATCATGCGAACGCGAGCTGAGGATCACCATACCCGAATCTCTCGATTACACTTCAGTTTTCGACAACGTATTCGAACAGTACACTTCCAAAAACGAACTCTGGAAGGTC
>CACYCI010000100.1 GCA_902772845.1 uncultured Ruminococcus sp. | reverse complement strand
TTCCGGGTCCGCCGCGCCACGCGTACTCTCAAATGCGGCTCGCATATATTATCACTTTATTCCTACTTTGTCAACCCCCTTTTTTAGATAAATCAAATAATATACGTTTTGCTGAACGCAGCGGCTGTTTCTCCCCGATGCGATAGTACAAAATAGACAAACGTTACTCTTCGAGCCGCGGAATCCTGGGGCGCGAAGGTACATATTTGAGCAGATCGGCTTTAAAGGCGGAGCACGTCTTGCCGCATCCCACGATCCCTTTCTTTGAGCAGACGCACATATCCGAACCTTCTATCCGCACCGAACGTTCGCAGTTGCAGCAGATCTTTTCTATGTTGGGAATTTTTTCTTTTGCCAACGTTTTTCACCTCTTTTCGACTTAACGGCATTATATCAAATCGCCGCGCCTTTTGTCAATAGTCCAAGCAGCGTCATGGCGAATGTTTCGGCAGCTTTTACCGCAAAATACGGCTTTAGCGAAATCTTTTCGCCTGCGGCGACAGACACCTGCAGATGAACGCAGGCGCCCTGCCAGCCGATCAACGCGCACACGCAGACGTAACGTGCGCCCGCAGCGAGCGAACGGCATTCGCCGATACCGCCCGAAAATTCCAATGCTCCGCGCAGCAGACACCGCGCGATCGAGTTCCCGCCGCAGATCGGAGAAGCCATATCCGCCGCGACCGTAAACAGCACCGCGCAGGCGCAGATATTCATCATAGCCGCCGACGCACGTCTGACGGCTGCCGGCAGCGAGCCGCCGCCGAAGCTTGCGCCGATACAAAAGCGCCTTTCTTCCGCGGAAAGCACCGTGCGTGACAATACCGCCCACGCAGCGAACGAAAGGACGGTCTTTAACGCGAGGATGATAACGCCCGCGCGCACGCTGCCGAGCACGCCCGCTCCCGCAAAGCTGATCACGAACGACGCGGACGCGTTTCCGCAAACGGCGACGAGGCATTCCGCCTGGCGTTTTGTGATACCGCCGTTTTCGTAAATGCGCCTTATCGAATCCGCGCCGGAAGGCGAGCCGCAGAGCACGCCGGATATTATTGTGACGTACGGGAACGCCGCATTTGGGAAGAAAGACGCGACGCCGGCAAACAGATCCGAAAGCACCATGTATACGAACAGCGAAGGTATGAGCACTTCGGCGCAGAAATCCAGCCCGCTGCGCGCGGAGTCGCTGACCGCCCCGGGAACGGCAAGCATATACAAAAACACCGCCGCAGCGATAAGCCGCCCCGCAAACGCCGTCTTTTTCAAACAGTGATTCTCCTCTTACATATTATTGATTACAGAACAATAATATTGTTAGGAGGATGATAATATGAGATTTGACGAAAAAGACTTTATTGCAGAGCTTAGGGGGAACCGCAGGTGTCTGATAGAAGGCGTGTCCGGTCTTTTGGAATACGGAGATACCGCCGTCGCTGCCGAACTCGGCAAAGCCACGATAACGATACGCGGAAAACGCCTGCGTCTTTCCATGATGTCTGAAGACCGTCTTGGAATATGCGGAGAAATAGATTCGATAACGCTGGAGGAACGAAATGATAAATAAACTGCTGGCGCGCATAGCGGGATGGTACGTTTTCCGTTCCGCGCCCGGTAAAAAGGCGGAGTTCCTGAACGCTCTGAATGACGCAAAGGTGTATTTCTGGGGAGTGCGTTCGGAAGGCGACAGAGCAGAAGCGCACGTTTCGGTATTCGGCTATTCCGCCGCGGCAAAAGCGCTTTCCGGCGTCGGAGTTCCGGAAAGCGGATACGGGCTTCCTTTTATTTTATATAAATACCGCAAAAGATGGGGCATAGCGGCAGGCGCGGCGCTCGGGCTCGTCCTGATGTTCATTTCTTCGCTCCACGCCTGGGAAATAGTCATAACCGGCAACTCATCAGTGAGCGAAAGCCGTATACTTTACATGCTGCGCACTTTCGGGGTGGAACGCGGCTCATATATACCCGGCATAAACGTCAGCGAGGTGAATTCAAAGATGATAACCGCGCTGCCGGAGCTTTCGTCTGCGTCGCTGCACATAGACGGGACTTCGCTCCGGCTGGACGTGATAGAGCGCGTACGTCCGCCCGAAATGACGGACAGATCAGGCGTTTACGACGTGGTCGCCGCGCACGACGGAGTTGTGACCGGCATAGAAGCATACAACGGGCGCGCTCTTGTAAAAGCCGGCGACACCGTTACGCGCGGACAGGTGCTTATTACGGGAGTCTACACCGCGGGCGATGACCCGTATCTGGAAGTGGCGACGCATGCGCGCGGAAAAGTAACTGCTTATTTTTACGCCGAATTTGTTTATACCGTCCCGTTGAAGCACGATTTTCTGAGTCCTACAGGGAAGACCGACGTAAAAACCGTATACGGCGTGTTCGGCAGCGAATACAGGACTTTTTTGGGCGAGCTGTTCAGGTTCGAGCATTACGGAGCAGACGTGCGCACGGACGGCGTTTATTTAGGTCCGCTGAAGCTGCCGATCACCAGAGCGGTCATCACGGCTGAAGAATACAAAGCGGAAACGGTGATGCTTACGCCGGACGCCGCAAGAGAAAAAGCCCTCGAAGCGTTTGAAGCGTGGTATTCAAACGACGTCGAAGGCAGGATAGAAGATATCGTGTTCCGCACCGAATACGATGATGCGGCCGGGTGCGTCACGCTGCGCGGAAGCGTAAAAGTGACCGCAGACATTGCGGAAGAACGGGAAAATGACGTTATCGGTAACAATCTCTTAAATTGAGTATGGATCTTACATAAATGGCAAAGCTCTTTTGCGCCAGCTCTATAGCAAGGTATTCGTTGCTGTCATGGCATCCTCCGGTGCCTTCGCCGAGCAGATTGTGATATTCCGCCGTGTCGGGGCCGAAAGCCACGGTGTTGGGGAGTTCACGCGCGTAGGTGCCGCCGCCGATAGTGAACGGCTTGCATTCGCGCCCGAAGACCTCTTCGCAAGCGGCGGTGAGCGCCTTTATCTCTTTGCTGTCGGCGGATGAATAATAGCCGTCGCCGCCGCCGTGAGAAATTATTTTGAACCCGCGGGCAGACACCGCTTTTTCGATATCCGCATAGACGCGGTCGAACTTGCGCGACATGGGGTAACGTATATCAAAATGCTGTATGATATGTCCGTCGGTCAGGCGGAGCACGCTGGCGACCGACGTGAGCGGTCCGAAATGCTCGTCAGAATACTCGGTCCCGAGAACTCTGCCGCGTATATCCTCGCCCGCTTCTTTAAGGAATTTGAATTTGGGTATATCGCTTTCGGAAATAAGCTCGCTACGAAGCAGCGCATCCGCAAGCAGTGCCACGGCGTTGACGCCCTTGTGAGGCGTAGAAGCGTGTGCGGTCCTGCCCGTCACGTCGACTCTGCCGCCGCCTATCACGGCGTAAGCTTCGCCGGGGACTGCGTTGACGACAGTGCCGGCGGAAAGTCCGGTGATATCGCTGCCGGCCTCGCCGAGATCGACGGCAACGCGCATAATGCCCTTTTCGCCAATACACACGGGGAAATCGGCGTCCGGGGTAAAGGAAAACACCGGCGGCTTGCGCACTGATTTGAAATATTCCATATCCGAAGAACCGACTTCTTCATCGGAGCCCATTATGAGCCGTACGGAAAACGGGAGCTTGATGCCGTTATCGGCAAAATAGCGCATGGCGTACATGGCGACGAGCAGCGGCCCCTTGTCGTCGAGCGAACCGCGCCCTATATACAGGCCCTTTTCGCGATCGACCGTGAGCGCGTATGGCTCGCAGTTCCAGCCGCCGCCGGCGGGGACGACGTCGAGGTGGGCGACAATGCCGATCTCGGTGGGCGAATCGCCCATGATCGCACTGGCGCAGTGGTATTCGTGGTTTTCGGTCCGGAAACCCAGCCGTTTGGCGATACCGATAGCGGTATCCACCGCGCGGGCGCATTCCCTGCCGTAAGGATACACGCCTTCGGCTTTACCGGCGACAGAAGGCACGGAAAGCAGAGCGGAAAGGTCGGATTCGAATTCGGCGCGTATAACGCCGCTGTTGAAATATTCCTCAGGTCTTATCATTGTAGATCTTATACTCCATTCTTCTTGACATTGTGGTGAAGCCGTAGCTGCGGTAAAAGCCCTCTGCGGAACCGTCGAATTTCCAGCAGACGAGTTCCATGGAAGCGCAGCCGCATTCTTTTGCATAATCTTTGGCTTTGTCCATCAGCACGCGCCCGATCCCGCGCCCGCGGGACGAAGGATAAACGCAGAGATCGTCTATATAAAGGATCTTTTTATCGAGCATTATATTATGATGCCTGTATTCCGTCCTTACCGTGCAGACGTAGCCGAGCGGCTCTTCGCCGTCGTATGCTACAAAGATCCGTTCATCTTCGCTGCATATTTTTTTTGCAAGTTCTGACGCGGTATATTTGGTACCGTTGTCCTTAAAAACGTCCGGCCTGCCGCGATGATGGAGGTCACGGATCTGATCGAGCAGGTCGAGCAGGAACGGGATATCCTTTTCTTCGGCTCTTCTTACAGTAATGGCCATGTTTGCAACACCTCGTTTATAATAATATCACCGCCGGCACAAAATGTCAATGAATAATTGGCGCATACGGCGAATAGATTTTGATAGAAGAAAGTATGGGAGGAATAACGAATGGCAGATCTTTCGATATACAAAGATATAGCCGAACGCACCGACGGAGACATTTACATAGGGGTCGTCGGACCCGTCCGCACAGGCAAATCAACGCTGATAAAGCGGTTCATGGCAGCTCTTGCGCTGCCGAATATCAAAAACGACAATATGCGCGACCGCGCACGCGACGAGATGCCGCAATCCGGGTCGGGCCGCACCGTGATGACGACCGAACCGAAATTCATACCGGAAGAGGCGGTCACGATAGATATAGGCGACGGATCGTCGTTTAAGCTCAAGATGATCGACTGCGTGGGATTTATCGTACCCGACGCCATAGGGCATATCGAAGAGGGAGAGCCGCGCATGGTGATGACTCCGTGGTCGCCGCGCGCCATGCCATTTGAAGAGGCGGCGGAGACCGGCACGCGCAAGGTGATAAGCGAGCATTCGACGGTAGCGCTTATGGTCACCACGGACGGCACGGTAGGCGAGATCCCGCGTGAAAGTTACGTGGAAGCCGAACGCAAATGTATAAAAGAGCTGAAAGCTTCGAACAAGCCGTTCGCGGTCGTGCTGAACACCGCGTATCCGGCGGGCGATTCCGCGCGGGCGCTTTGCGAAACGCTTTCTTCGGAATACGGCGCGGCGGCGATACCGGTGAACTGCCTTGAAATGAACGAAAACGATATAAAAAACATATTGCGTACCGTCCTTTACGAATTCCCGGTCAAAGAACTCGGCTTTGAATTCCCCTCGTGGTTCGCTTCGCTGGAAGATTCGCACCCCGCCAAAGAGCGCGCCGTTTCAGCTATGTTCGCGCTCGCCGCCGACGTACGCAAAATAGGCGAAGCGCTTGATCGCGCAGGCGGCTTTGCCGAAACGCAGGACGGCATTACGGCCGAACGCGTCACGTCGGATCTGGGAAAAGGCACTGTCAGCGTGGAGCTCAAGCTGCCAGACAAACTGTTCTACCGCATACTCGGTGAAAAGAGCGGGTTCGAAATAGACGACGAAAAAGACCTGTTCGAGCTGCTTTCGGGGCTTTCCAAAACGCAAAAAGAATACGATAAGGTGGCAGACGCGCTGAGATCCGTGCGCGAGACCGGGTACGGGATCGTTTCGCCCACGTTCGACGATCTTACTCTGGAAGAGCCGGTGATAGTCCGCCAGTCGGGCGGATACGGAGTGCGGCTGAAAGCATCGGCGCCGTCCATCCACATGATACGCGCCGACGTAGAGACGGAAGTTTCGCCCATAGTGGGGACAGAACGTCAATCCGAAGAACTGGTCAAGTTCATGCTCCGCGAATTCGAAGAGGATCCGAAAAAGATCTGGAGCTCCGACATGTTCGGCAAGTCGCTTCAGGAGCTTGTGGGCGAAGGGCTGAATACCAAGCTTTCGCACATGCCGGAAGAAGCGCGCCAGAAAATAGCCGAAACGCTGCGCAAAATAATAAACGAAGGCAGCGGCGGGCTTATATGTATCCTGCTTTGAGGTGGCCGCCATGATATGCAGTTTTGCTTCGCTGCGCGAAAAAGAAGTCATAAACGTGCGCGACGGCCGCAAGCTCGGATGTATCATAGATATGGATTTCGACGTCCCGACCGGCAGGATCTGCCGAATAATTCTCCCGCCGCCGGGAAAACTGAATCTCTTTTCATCCGGCAAAAATAACCTTTATATCCCCTGGGAACGGATCGAAAAGATAGGCGACGACACCATACTCGTCCGCTGTTCCGATATCATCCTGCCCAAAAAAGAAAAACCGCCGCGCTGAATCCAGCGCGCGGCGCGTCATATCCGACAACGAAAGGAAGATAGCATATGAAAAAGCTGTTGGCGGCGCTTTTTGCGTTCGCGTTCACGGTGCTGCCCGTCCCGGGCGTACGCGCCGCTTCCGCAAATGGCGATATTTCCCCTGCCATAGGCGTTCTGAGGCGAGCGACTGTCATGAACAAATGCGCTCTGCTCGGCGAGACAGTGAACTTTACCAGGAACGATTACGAATCCGCAGTCGGCGTCGATATCCGTTACATCACGGTCATGACGCTGCCAAAGGAAAGCGACGGTTCGCTTATGCTCAACGGCATCAAAGTCATAAGCGGTCAAAACGTAGCGGCGGGTTCGCTGGACGTTATGACTTTCGTTCCGAACGGAGGCGGAGTAAAAGAATCGGATTTCATATTCCGCGCCTGTGCGGACGGCTGGGAAACGACCGATATAACCTGCCGCATGGTATTTTCCGAAAAGCGCAACCTTCCGCCGTCCATAGTTCCTGAAGGCATATCGGTATTCAAAAACGCCGCGTGTGAATTCTGCGTGAACGGATTCGATCCCGACGGCGACGCGCTTGAATACGTTATAGACGGCTACCCCGTAAACGGGACGCTAAGCGTCCGCGGCGGAAAGATGACTTACACTCCCAGGCACAATTACACAGGCGAAGACTCGCTCGCTCTGCACGCCGTAGACGAATACGGCGGTCATTCTGAAAGCGTATCTTTGACCATAAAGGTCGAAGACAGCGGGCTGAGCTTTGCAGACATGGAGCTTTCGCCGCTCCACACTCAAGCCATAGCGCTGGCGGCGCGGAACGCAATAGACTACACGCAGAAGAACGGCAAATACTATTTTGATCCGCTTGGGAAAGTGACTCGCATAGACTTTACGGTAATGCTGCTCGCCGCGCGCGGCGTGGCGGCAGACGTCCCCGCTTCGGCGCTTCCGTTTGCGGACGCGGACAAAATATCGGCGGGCAGAAGAGCGTATCTTGCAAAAGCGGTATCGCTGGGAGTCGCGGAAAGCGCAAGCTATTTCCGCCCCGCCGAAACGGTCACTTGCGCCGAAGCCGCCGCGTTTGCGGAAAAACTGTTGGGTGAGCAGCGCACCGCCGGCGCCGAAATCGCGCTTGCGGAACTGACGCATAAAGGCGCCGCTCCGCTCACGCGCGAGGACGCTGCGCGCATACTGTACTGCATTATGAGCAAGAGCCCCAAATAATAATAAAAGGCCAGCCGGAGCTTCTGCTCCGGCTGATCTGCCGTTTACGGTATTCAAGCGTTCACGGGGGAAGAAATATATCTTTCGCGGTAAAACAGATACTGCTGAGCAATACCGCCGTACGGAGCGAACACGGATTCGTCGAACGTATCGCCGTAATATTTTTCTATAACGCGCTTTATCCATACGTCCTTGGGGAAAGCGTCGAAAAAGCCGTAGCCGAAAAGCAGCACGCAATCGGCGACCTTGTTGCCCACGCCCTTGATGCGCATCAGGTACTCCTTTGCCTCAGAGTATTCCATTTTTTCTATCTTTTCAAGATCGATATCGCCGCTTGCCACGCGTAACGCCGCGTCGGCAATATATCTGGCGCGGAAGCCGCTGCGTATTACAGCCAACCCCTCTTCGCCGGCTTCGCCCACGGTCTGCGCCGAAGGAAAAGCAAACGCGCCCTGACCGAGCGGCTCGCCGAAATTGGCGCACAGCGAAGCGACGATCTTTTTGATACGTGGGATATTATTGTTTTGCGAAATAATGAAAGAGCAGAGCGTTTCCCATTTTTCCTGCCTAAGGATACGTATCCCGCGAGCATAGTTCAGGGCGTCCGCCACCTGGGCGTCACGCGCGAGCACCGCGTTGACCGCGGAATAATCAGTGTCGGCGTCCAGATATCCGCGCCAGATCTTTTCGTATTCTTCCCTGCCGACGCCCAAAAGAGTGCCTCCTTCGGGCGTAACTCTTACGCGAAGGATCCTGCCGCACGCGACGCCGCTCCAAACGTCGCCCTCTTTTTCGAAACGGAAACACTGTCCGCAATCGAATATCTTATCGAAATCGAAATCGCCGCGGTTTTCTATGAACGCGCCTTCGGGAGTGAAAAATACCATTGTAATTCGCCTTTCTTTATGATATAATAAGGAAAAGAGGTGTTGAAAATGCAGGAAAAGATCTATACCATCCCGGTAAACGAAGCGTTTGAACAGACCGATGAATGTCCGTTCTGCGTAATGTACAACAAGCTCGAATCCAACGAGATAGACCTTATAACCGGCGCTTCAATGATGGAACCGGATATTCGCATAAAAACAAACGAGCTGGGTTTTTGCCGCGAGCATTTTGCAAAGATGTTCGCAAAGCCGCAGAGGCTTCCGCTTGCGCTGACGCTCCAGACGCATCTTGACGAGCTGCGCAAAGACGTGCGCACGGGCGCGCTGTTCGGCGACCCGGCGGCCAAAGTCGTAAAACGTCTGGAAAAATTGGAACACGACTGCTACGTCTGCCAGCGCATAGACCGCCATTTTCCGCGCATGATAGAGACAGCGTGCTCGCTTTTCGAAAACGAACGCGAATTCCGCGACAAATTCCTTTCGCAAAAGTTCTTCTGCCTGCCTCATTACAAGCTGCTGCTCGAAGCGGCAAAACGGGTGTGCTCGAAAAAAGCTTATCCGGAACTTGTCAAAGCTGCCGACGCGGTGATAAAGGCGTATATGGATTCGCTTTACGATGACGTGTCGCTATTTGCAAAAAAGTTCGATTATAACTACCGCGACACTCCCTGGGGTACCGCAAAGGATTCCGTTGAGCGCACGATAAAGTTCCTCACTTCTGACAAAGGGTAACATAATTTTTGGGATAACCGGGGTAAAAAACATTATTTATCCACATTATCCACATAGTTTTCCACAATCTTGGCCCGCAGAATGCCGTATTTTCTCGGTTTTTGTCCGCTTTGGCTTTTGCCGGAGCGGACTTTTCCACATTTTTACAACGTAATTATGTAAAGCTTGTCACACACCGAGGGTAGCGTATGCGTTCTGATCGAGCGGAGCGCGCACGCCGGAAAGGAATTCGTAATACCCCTGTGAAGCGATCATAGCGGCATTGTCGCCGCAAAGCGAAAGCGGCGGGATAAAGCAGCTGACCCCGTGCGAAGCGCACATATCGCACACCGCGCGGCGCAGATGAGAATTGGCGGCGACTCCGCCCGCAAGCACCACGGGGAGCTTTTGGTTATAGGTCAGAAGCTTGTCTAACCGCGTTACGATAGTATATATGAGCGCGCCGGTGAACGACGCGGCGATATCCGCTTTTTCGCGTTCGTCAAGCGTTTCGCCGCGCATCTGCGCGGTATGGACGTAATTTATCACCGCCGTTTTCAGCCCGGAAAACGAAAAATCGTATTCGCTGCCGTGGACGGTGGCGGAAGTGAATTTTACCGAAGTGGGGTCGCCCTCAGAAGCGAGCTTGTCCATGGCAGCGCCGCCCGGATATGGAAGCCCGAGCATACGCGCCGCTTTGTCGAAAGCTTCGCCGGCGGCGTCGTCACGCGCGCGGCCGAGAAGCGCGTATTCGGTGTATGACCCCACTTTCATGAGCGAAGTGTGTCCGCCGGATACCACGAGCGCATAAAAAGGCGGTTTCAGATCCGGGTGGACGAGATAATTCGCCGCGACGTGGCCGCGTATATGATGTACAGGTATCAGCGGCTTGCCCGAAGAATACGCAAGCCCTTTTGCGAAAGAAAGCCCCGTGAGCAGCGCGCCTATGAGCCCGGGCGCGTACGTTACGGCCATGGCGTCGATTTCACCCAGCGCGACGCCGGCTTTGTAAAGCGCCTCGCTCACAACGCCGCTGATCGCCTCGGTGTGCGCGCGTGAAGCTATTTCCGGCACCACGCCGCCGTAAAGCGCATGAGTGGCGATCTGAGTGGCGACCACGCACGACAGCATTTCCCTTCCGTCTTTTACGACCGAGGCAGAAGTCTCGTCGCAGCTCGATTCTATTCCGAGTATCAACATAATTCCTCCGTTTTCATAAGGATCGCATCGTCGTCGCCGTAGAATCCTTTGCGTTTGGCGTACGGAACGAACCCCAATGAATCATATAAAGATATTGCCGCTCCGTTTTTTGAAGCGACTTCGAGATACGCGACAGTGCAGCCGCGTTTTGCGCTTTCCGAAAGCATGGCGGAAACAAGAGCGCGGGCAACGCCGCGTCGGCGGTAAAGCAGATCCACGGCGACGTTATTGATATTGCATTCTCCGGCGCCCGTATACGCCCCGCATACGCCGCAAATGACGCCGTCTTCTTCTGCCACAAGGTAAAGCCCGTTTGGGTTTTCGGCAAATAAAGCAAGCTCACACTCGCTCCAGGGAACGGAAAGTGAGCTTTTTTCTATTTCGGCGGCGCGCGCCGCCTCGGCTGGGAGCATGACGCGGATATCCATTACATATCACCCACGAAATGCTCCGCCACAAAATAAGGGCAAAGATACGAACAGTCGGTGTTCCTGTCGAGCAGATAATTCACGCCGTCCTTGCTGCGCCAGAAAACCACGTCGTAATACAGACTCTGGAACCGTTCGGAAAGCAGACGTATATGGAAAGTACAGTTCTCATCCATAATGTCCGGCGTGGGAGCGCGGTCGAGTTTCACTTCGTCGTAAAGTATAGTGTCGCGTATGGCGTAAACGTAATCATAGCCGTCTCTGTAAACTTCGCCCGCCGCTTCGGCTGCGGCGCGCTTTTTGGCGCGGTTGGCTATTATCTCATTGGCGTATTCTTCCGAAAAATACATGTAAAGATAGTCGTCCTCCGGCAGGAATTCGTCTATCCATTGTGAAATATTGCCTTCTATATATATCTGACCGCCGGTGGGCTCGAAATTCGCCATGGTGATATCCGGCACGGATACGGAATGGTACACGCGCGCGAGCTCTTCTTCGCCGTCGCTGAAATAATCGCAGATATATTCCGCGGGCTCAAGCTTGTTTATGGCATAATATTCGGCGCCGTCGCCGTCTTTCATATAAAGTTCGGTCTTCCATCCGCGGCGGCAGAAAACGCCCTTGCCGTTGCCGCAAAGCCGGTATTCTATGCCGTTGTCCGTGTTTTTGACTGTAGCGCCGTCGATATTTTCGGCGCGGGGGACGCCGCAAGCGCACAGCAAAAGACACGCCGCAAGCAAAATAACGAATAATCTTTTCATGTATCAGTACCCCACCGTTCCGAGACTGTCGTCGTTCTCGACCCAGTCCGCAACGTTATAAACGGAATATTCATCGGCGTTTTCACGCACGAAAACGCGCGCGATTCCGGCGTTTATGACCATACGCTTGCACATCTGGCAGCAGCAGGTGCCGGGGACGATGTCGCCGCTGCGCGGGTCTATGCAGGCGAGATAAAGGTCGGAACCGATCATGGTCTCACGCGGGGCGGCTATTATGGCGTTGGCTTCGGCGTGGACGGAACGGCACAGTTCGTAACGCTCGCCGCGCGGGATCTTCAGTTCTTCACGCATGCAGGTCCCCAGGTCGCAGCAGTTTTTCCTGCCTCTGGGTGCGCCGGCGTAGCCGGTGGAAACAATGCTGTCGTTTTTTACGATTATGGCGCCGAACTTACGGCGAAGGCAGGTCCCGCGCTTGGCGACGGTCTGCGCTATATCGAGATAATAATTGACTTTTGATACACGTTCCATTTTAACGCCTCCGTTAGACAAAATCCTTCTGTTTACGATTATATCACCCGGCGGCAAAAAAATCAAGTGTTTACGGCGTTATTGTTTTGCGCATCAGCCGTCTTCACCTTTTATGAAAATGACGTTACGCATCCTTGCAATAACGGCGAGCAGCTCGTTTCTGCGGGGAAGATCGAGAAATCGTTCAGTCGCGGTAAAGAACGACGAATAAACCGTGTCAAGACCTTCGTTTTCTATTTTCCCGTACAGTTCATCTATACGGCGTACGATATCCACCCGCCTTTCGCAGTTGGAGACTTCGAGGTACCTTAGCATGAATCCCAACGCGTCGAGTTGGCGCTGCGACGCGATATCATGCAGGCCTCTTACGTCTATGCGTTCGTCCCCTATAAGGATAAATCCCATATCCGTGATCTCGAGCTTTTCGGTCGTGCAGTTCTTTGGGTATGAGGAAAACCCGACTGATAACAACCTCCTGTTTTGCAGCCAGTCGGCCGACGGAGGAATATCGACCTTTACGCAGCGCGTACCGCTTATCGCCTTTGCCTTTTCGGTTACGTCGCTTATCAGAAAATCTTCCATAACGTATATCCTGTCTGCGACCCCGAGATATTCCCCGCTGCCTCCTATGACCAGGACGGTGGAAACGCCTTTTACGGTAAAGAGTTCGTTCACGCGGTCGGTGAACGGAGTTATGGGCTCTTTTTCTATAAGCTCTTTCATTTTGGAATCGCGGATCATAAAGTTCGTGGCGCTTCTGTCTTCATCTATAAGGAGCAGCCGCGCACCCTGATCCACCGCTTCCATTATATTCGCGGCCTGACTCGTTGAACCAGAGGCGTGATCGGTGGAAAAGTCACGGGTATCGCCCCCGGGGATCCACTTGATGAACGGAGATATGTTCACGTGTTTCACGCTCCTGCCGTCTTCCGCAGATACCGTGACTGCGGTCTCGTCGGTGATGCACAGCTCGCGCCCGTCGCCCATGACGTGATCGTATATTCCTGCCGATATTGCATCAAGTAAAGTCGATTTTCCGGAATATCCGCCGCCGCTGATGACTGTGACGCCGCGCCGTATGCCCATGCCGCGCACCCCGCAGATCTCAATTTCGTCCCGCGCCGCGCTTCTGAAGGGCACGGCATCCTTAAGCGGGGAATCGGTCCCTTTTGAACGCGGGAGCACGCTTCCGTTGGCGATAAAAGCGCAATACCCGCTGGTTTTGAGCCACTCGCGGATCGCCGTCTGCTTTTCGGCAAGCTCCACCGCACGGTTCAGAGCGTGCATGTCGAAATATGCCAGAAACTTATCGACAGCCGCCGGAAGATCCACCGTCAGCATACGGATGGTGCGCTTCATTTTTTTGGCGGGAAGCTGTATCATCATGCGGATACACAGGCACATACGAGGCGGACGGGGGATGCCGTCGTTGAGTTCGCGCACGCTGTTGCCGCCGAGATATTCGTAGTCGCGCTGAGGGCAAAGTGCGAAATACGCCGAATTGCGCTTTACTATTTCGCCGCCGGGACGGCAAATATAGTACCTGCCGTTTTCCTTATCGGGACGGCTGCGGTTGTTCAATTCCGCGTTGAGTTCGTCGATATACGGAGCGAAAGCGCGCAGGCAGTAATCCGCAGCCGCCGTGCAAGTACTTTCCGAGCCCAGCTTTTCCAAAGGAATGTTATAGGTAACCGTCGGTTTGTCTTTTGCAAGCTTGTTTGTCAATTCTATCGTAAACGATCTGTCGCCGTCGTAATAGATACTGCTGCGTTCATTATAAGGATGTCTTTCATCGCCGTTTGATTTCGGCGACCTATGCACCACTGTTTCGCCGTCATACATTTCTTTGTACGTTGCAGTTTCGTTATCCATGTTTTTTAAATAATAGAATAATCTCTTCAATGCATCGTTCCCTTTCTCAGTTTTTTCGTTAAAGATATCGACAGGCACTGCGACCGTCACGGTCGGGATCCAAAGATCGTTCTTTTTCGTCACCGTATATTCGTACCCGATTCCGCCGGCGTAATACACCGGGTCATACTGCGTTACCGGCGGGCGATCCGATTTGTCGCAGTACGATTCTGTGCCCGCGTAAATATCCTCTATTCCGTTTTCGCTGTAAAATGCGCTTGTCAGTTTGGCTTCTAATCGTTCCATAAAACCCTTCTTTCTTTTTTCACTGTCCGGCATATACTTATATAAAGGGCTTGCGCAAAAGAAAAGCGCCCTTTCGGGCGCGGTCGGGAAAATATAAAAACACGCCCGGTCTCCGGACGTGTTCCGTTTTTTTACAAGAGTAATTTGCCCGCCGGCGAAAGATACACGTACCGGAAAATATAAGTTTTCATTGTATCTTCGCCTCCTTCGGCTGATTTTGTTGTATATATTATAACAAACTGAACGCCGTTTGTCAATGCTTTTTATATTCTCGCAGCTATGGCCGCCATAAAACCGTCGGTATCCAGCGCGCGTTTATTCGGGATAGAAGAAAGCGCGCAGAGCCCCTTTGTCATTTCGCCGTCGGCTATGGCTTTGAGGACCGCGTTTTCGAGCCGCGAAGCGAATTCGCACAGTTCCGGGGAACTATCCAGCTCTCCGCGCTTGCGCAGCGCGCCGGTCCAGGCGTAGATAGTCGCCACCGGGTTGGTGGAAGTCTTCTCGCCCCGCAGATGCGCGTAGTAATGGCGCTGTACAGTGCCGTGAGCCGCCTCGTATTCATAAACTCCGTCCGGCGAGATCAGAACGCTGGTCATCATGGCGAGATCGCCGAACGCATTGGCGACCATATCGCTCATAACGTCGCCGTCGTAATTCTTGCACGCCCAGATCATACCGCCTTCGGAGCGTATGACGCGTGCCACGGCGTCGTCTATGAGCGTATAGAAATACTCTATACCGGCTTCTTCGAACTTTTTGCGGTAATCTTTTTCGTATACTTCGGCAAAGATATCCTTGAAAGTGTGGTCATAAGTCTTGGAAATGGTGTCCTTTGCCGAAAACCAAAGCGGCAGTTTCATATCGAGCGCGCATTCAAAGCACGACACTGCAAAAGCGGCTATGGAACGTTCGTAATTGTGCATCCCCTGCACCACGCCGGCGCCGGGAAAATCGGCTATCTTGATCTTTTTAGTCACTTCGCCGTCCTTTTCCACGGTGATATACGCCTCGCTGCCGGCTTCGACTTTTGTTTCCACGGATTTATATACGTCGCCGTAGGCGTGGCGCGCAATGACTATGGGCTTTTTCCAGTTGGGGATGAACGGCCGTATGCCTTCCACGATTATAGGCTTGCGGAACACGGTGCCGTCGAGTATGGCGCGGATAGTTCCGTTGGGCGAACGCCACATCTTTTTGAGCCCGTATTCTTCCACCCGCGCGGCGTTGGGAGTGATGGTGGCGCACTTGACAGCCACGCCCAGACGTTTTGTCGCCTCGGCGGCTTCGACCGTGACCTGATCGTCGGTCTCGTCGCGGTGCTTCAGCCCCAGATCGTAATACTCAGTCTTAAGATCCACATAAGGCAGTATCAGATCTTCTTTTATCTTCGCCCACAGGATACGCGTCATTTCGTCGCCGTCCATTTCGACGAGCGGCGTTTTCATCTTTATCCTTTCAGCCATTGGTCTCACCTCTTATCACGTTTATCAGGCCGCCGCACAGTATGCACTGCTTTTCGCGTTCGGAAAGGCGGCATTCGCAGACGGCGATTTGCCCGTTCGACGCGTTTTTAAGAATTATATCTTCCCCGGCGGCTATGCGGTCGCGCACGGACGGAAGTTCGATCTTATCGCCGAGCGCGAACTTATCTTTATCCGCCGCGTCTTTGAAAGCGAGCGGAATGATACCGTTATTTATAAGGTTGGCGCGGTGGATGCGCGCAAACGACACCGCCGCCACGGCGCGAACGCCCAGATAAAGCGGAGCGAGCGCGGCGTGCTCGCGCGAAGAGCCCTGACCGTAATTCGAGCCGCCAATTATGACGCCCGTGCCTTTTTCGGCCATGCGCGCGGGGAAATCCGCGTCGCACACGGTAAAGCAGAACGTGGAAAGATACGGTACGTTGGAACGGTAAGGCAATATCTTTGCGCCGGCGGGCATGATATGATCGGTCGTTATGTTGTCGCCCACGCAGAGCGTGACCTCGCTTTGAACGCTCGGCTCGAGCCGTTTGCCAACGGGGAACGGCTTGATATTAGGGCCTTTTACCACCGGCTGCTTTTCAGCTTCGCCGGGTGCGAGCGGAGGAATTATCATATTGTCGTCCGGTTCAAAGCTTTTGGGCAGCGGTATGTTCGTGATCCCCTTTACGGTGCGCGGATCGGTGATATACCCGGTAAGAGCACTCGCAGCGGCCGTTTCGGGCGATACCAGATACACTCCCGCGTCGCGCGTGCCGCTCCTGCCGAAGAAATTGCGGTTGAAGGTGCGCAGCGAAACGCCGCCGGAGCAGGGCGATTGCCCCATCCCTATGCAGGGCCCGCATGCACATTCAAGAACGCGCGCGCCCGCGCCGATAATATCCGCCAGCGCGCCGTTCTTGGCTATGAGCGAAAGCACCTGCTTGGAGCCGGGCGATACCGTGAGCGAAACGCTATTTGCCGCCGTATTGCCTTTGAGTATGGCGGCGGCTTTCATAAGATCGTTATACGAAGAATTGGTGCACGACCCGATACAGCACTGGTCAACTTTGACGCCGGAAAGCTCGCTCACCGGGACTACGTTATCCGGCGAATGCGGGCAGGCGGCGAGCGGTACCACCGAAGACAGATCTATAGTTATGATTTCGTCGTATTCGGCGTCCGCGTCGGCGCAAAGCGGGGTGTAATCCGCCTCTCTGCCTTCGCGGCGCAGAAAATCTCGCGTGATCTCATCGGACGGGAACACCGACGAAGTGGCGCCGAGTTCAGTGCCCATATTGGTTATGGTAGCCCTTTCGGGGACAGAAAGCGTGCTTACGCCTTCGCCGCAATACTCGAACACCTTTCCGACGCCTCCCTTTACGGAAACGCGCCTAAGCAGCTCGAGTATGACGTCCTTTGCCGACACTCCGTAGCCGAGCCGCCCCGTGAGTTCGACCTTAACGACCGCGGGCATCGTTATATGATAAGGCATTCCCGCCATGGCGCAGGCGACGTCCAATCCGCCAGCGCCGAACGAAAGCATACCTATTCCGCCGCCGGTGGGCGTGTGGGAATCCGACCCCACGAGCGTTTTGCCGGGCTTGCCGAAACGTTCCAGATGCACTTGATGGCAGATGCCGTTGCCCGGGCGCGAAAACCAAAGCCCGTACCTTGCGGCGCAGGATTGGATGTATTTGTGATCGTCGGCGTTTTCAAAGCCGGTCTGCAAAGTGTTGTGATCTATGTAAGCCGCGGAAAGCTCGGTGCGAACGCGGTCTATACCCATGGCTTCGAACTGCAGATACGCCATGGTACCGGTGGCGTCCTGAGTGAGAGTCTGATCGATGCGCAGGCCTATGGGCGCGCCTTTGACCGGTTCGCCGCTCAACAGATGCGACTCTATAAGCTTTTGTACCAGATTTTTACCCATTCTTCAGGTCCTCCTTATATCCTTGCGTTTATCCAGCGGGATATATCCGTTAGGCCCGCCGAGCGACACGAACGCCGGGCGCATTATGCGGTGATAGTTCATGACTTCTTCTATAAGATGCGCGCACCAGCCCGCCATGCGTGAAACCGCGAACAACGGCGTGTAAAGTTCCTGCGGGATATTTAGCATCCTGTAAACGATACCCGAAAACAGGTCGAAATTCGCGCACAGACTGTCGGCGCGCTTGTTGCCTTTGGTCATCAGCACCTCGGGAGCGAGCCGTTCCACCGCGCAAAGCAGATCCAGGTCTTCCCTGTCTTCCCCGCTCTTTGCAAGCGG
>CACYCI010000099.1 GCA_902772845.1 uncultured Ruminococcus sp. | reverse complement strand
CGATAACGTCACGAAGCTTAGCAACGTCGTCTTCGGTAAGATCTTTGCAGCGAGTGTCGGGGTTTATACCGGTTTTTTTGAGTATTTCGTTGGAACGGCTTCTGCCTATACCGTAGATATAGGTGAGCCCGATCTCAACGCGCTTTGCGTTGGGAATGTCAACGCCGGATATACGTGCCATTGTTACACCTCTCTTTTAACCTTGTCTCTGCTTATGTTTGGGATTTTCGCAAATGACCATTATTCTGCCCTTGCGTTTGATGATCTTGCATTTTTCGCACATCTTCTTTACAGAAGGTTTAACTTTCATAATGATACCTCCGATCGAAATATTATTTCGCTCTGTACGTTATCCTGCCTTGCGTAAGGTCGTAGATGGATACTTCCACCGTGACTCTGTCGCCGGTCAGGATCCTTATATAATGCTGACGCATTTTGCCTGAAATGTGTGCTGTCACCATGTGACCGTTGGAAAGCTTTACTTTAAAAACGGTGTTGGGCAAAACCTCGGTGACAACGCCTTCGAATTCTATGACATCGTCTTTAGCCAGAATGAATTCCTCCTTAAATATTGTCAGAACTTGGTTGGTTCACGGCGGTCCGCGCGCGGAAGACGGCTTTTCGTATTGCGCCGTCGGTAGCGCCCGGAATATCGGTCAATCCGCTTTCGCAGACGACTTTTATATGCTTGATCTTTTTCTTCTTGGGAGTTTTCGCTCTGCGCCTGCGCCCGTCGGCGTACCAGACGTGCGTTTCATCGGACGCAAGCACCGCGAAAAGCTTACCTTTATCGTTCCCTGCGAGAGAAACGACTATTTGGCCTGAAAAGTCCTTCATATTCTTTTAATTGCGCTCAGTACGGTGTGGTGAGGATCTCGGGTCCGTTTGCGGTAATAGCCACGGTGTTTTCGTAATGAGCGGAAAGCTTTCCGTCAAGCGTTATCACCGTCCAGCCGTCCGAAAGCTGTTTGACCTTCCACGTTCCCGCGTTTACCATCGGCTCTATCGCCAATGTCATTCCTTCGCGCAGTAATATGCCGCGCCCGGGATGCCCGTAATTGGGAACGCTTGGGTCTTCGTGCATTTCGGTGCCTATTCCGTGACCGACGTAATCGCGGACGACGGAAAAGCCGTTTTGGACCACATATTCTTCTATTGCCGAGCCGATATCGCCCAAGCGGTTGCCGCACACGGCTTTTTCAATTCCCTTAAAAAAGCTTTCACGCGTGGCAGCTATGAGCTTTGCGGCTTCTTCGGTAACTTCGCCTACGGCGACCGTTGCAGCGCAATCGCCTTGCCAGCCCTTGTAAATGGCGCCGACATCTATCTTGACTATATCTCCGTTCCTGAGCTCGCGCCCGGAGGGGATACCGTGAATGACTTGCTCGTTCACGGAAACACACGCCGAAGCCGGAAAACCGCCGTATCCAAGGAATGACGGCTTGGCTCCGTGAGCGATTATCACGTCGTGGATCTTTTTATTGATCTGCGCCGTGGTAACGCCCTCTTTGACCATTGCAATACCTTCGGCTCTTGCGAGCGCGGTGATCTTGCCCGCGTCACGCATCCTTGCTATCGCATCGGGAGTCTTTATGGTTATCATGTCAAATTCCCAGCTCCGCCAGGATGTGGCGTGTGATCTCGGGGATCGTGTCCGAACCGGAGACCGTCTTCACGAGCCCCTTCTTGCTGTAAAACGCTTTAAGGGGTTCGGTCTGACTGTGATAAGTGTCAAGTCTGTTTCTGACAACTTTAGGATCGTCATCCTTACGAGTGATGAGCTCGCCGCCGCATTTATCGCAATGCACGTTGTCTTTGGTGGGGTTGTACAGCAAATGGTACGACGCTCCGCAGACTCCGCACAGGCGGCGGTTGGAAAGACGGTTTACGATCTCTTCATCCGAAAGCTCGATCGAAAGCACCGCGTCTATCTTAACGCCCATTTCGTCGAGCGCTTCCGCCTGGGGTATCGTTCTGGGGAAGCCGTCGAGTATATAGCCGTTAGCGCAGTCGGGCTCGGAGAGCCGGTCTTTTATGATGGCGGTCACGACCGCATCGGGGACCAGCTCGCCCGCTTCGACATATTGTTTTGCTTTAAGTCCGGTAGGAGTGCCGTTTTTCATCGCTTCGCGAAGCACCGCGCCGGTAGAGATCGTGGGGATGTTGAGTTTTTGGCAGATTATTTCTGCCTGGGTGCCTTTTCCTGCGCCCGGAGGCCCGAACAGAATTATATTCATAAAGACACCTTCTTATTCAAGGAAGCCCTTGTAGTTGCGCATGGTGATCTGCGATTCGAGGTCGCGGGTAGTTTCGAGCGCGACTCCGACAACGATCAGCAGCGAAGTACCGGTAAGAGCAACGCTTGAAAGCAGCTGAGACAGGATCGAGGCGGCGGAAGCAACGAATCCCGAAGAATAGTTGGTCCAGCCGGCGATCATGACGAGGATCAGCGGGAATATAGCGATAATGGAAAGGAATATGGCGCCCATGAAGGTGACCTTGCCGAGCACTTTACGGATATAATCCGCGGTAGCTCTGCCGGGTCTGTGCCCCAAAATGGTACCGCCGTTCTTCTGCAGGTTGGAAGCGACTTCCATGGGGTTGAACGAAATTTCCGCGTAGAAGTATGCAAAAGCGATTATCAGGATGAAATACACTATGGCATAGAACGGATATTTGCTCCCTGCGGAGAACCAATCTTTAATGCCGGATTCCCAGCTGCGGAATATGAGCGCGAGAGTGGCGGGGATCATAACTATGGACTGAGCGAAGATGATAGGCATAACGCCGGTCATGTTCAGTTTAAGAGGCAGGAACGTATTGTTGCCGCCATAGATCCTTCTGCCGACCTGACGCTTTGCGTATTGCACGGGGAGTCTTCTTTCGGCATTGGTAACGTAAATTACGAACCAGATAGAGAACACCATTACAGCCAGGGCAACTACCACCCAGATGATATCTATGGGGTTGTGGCCTTCGCCGAAGATGATCTTGATATAGGAAATGATTTGACCGAGGATAACGGGGCCGCGTGCAAGGATGCCTGCGAACAGGATCATGGATATGCCGTTGCCTATGCCGTTGTTATCGATCTTTTCACCGAGCCACATCACTATGCAAGCACCGGCAGTCAGCGAAGCCATAATGACTATGCAGGGGAAGAAGCCGGTCGCGAACAGCATTTTGTCGCTGTCACCGCCGCCTTTGAGTACGGAATAATAGCCGTAAGAAAGGACGAGCGCAAGAACGATAGTGAGTATCCTGGTGTAGTTCTGCAGTTTTTCCTGACCTTCGGGACCGCTCTTGGAAAGGCGTTCGAGGGCGGGGATAGCTACTGCGAGCAGCTGAATGACTATGGAAGCCGTGATGTACGGTGAGATCGAAAGCGCAAACAGCGTACCGTTGGAGAACGATTCACCGGACAAAAGGTTGAAATAGCCGAGCAGCGAAGAAGCGACACCGGAATTATTGAAATAATTCTTTAACGCTTCGCTGTCTATGAACGGAACGGGGATCTGAGACCCTATTCTGAACAGCGCTATGATGAAAAAGGTGAACAGAAGCTTTTTACGTATATCCTGGATCTTCCAGGCATTTTTCAACGTTTGGATCATCATACCACCTCGGCTGTTCCGCCTGCTGCCTCAATTTTCTCTTTAGCAGACTGTGAAAACACGTTTGCCTTAACGGTGAGCTTTTTGTTAAGTTCGCCGTTGCCGAGTACCTTGAGACCGTCGAGTTCCTTGCGGACCGCGCCGATGCCGAGAAGAGCGTTGAGATCTACGACTTCGCCTTCTTCAAAGCAGTTGGCAAGCGTGTCGAGATTTACTATGGCATATTCTTTGGAAAAATGATTCTTGAAACCTCTTTTAGGAAGTTTTCTGTATATCGGGAGCTGGCCGCCTTCGAAGCCGGGTCTTACACCGCCGCCGGAGCGTGCGTTCTGACCTTTATGACCGCGACCGCCGGTTTTTCCGTTACCGCTGCCGGGGCCTCTGCCTTTTCTGTAATTGGCTTTGGTGCTGCCGGGAGCCGGAGCGAGCTCATGAAGCTTCATAATTGTTTCCTCCTTGTTGGAT
>CACYCI010000098.1 GCA_902772845.1 uncultured Ruminococcus sp. | reverse complement strand
GAAAGCAAGCAGCGCGAGCTCGACGCCATAAACGCGCGTCTGGGCGAAAAGATCTCCGCCGCCGAAAAAGCGGCGTCCGGCATACTCGAAGACGCGGAACGCGAAAAAGCACTTGCTCACGAAAAGGCCGTTGCCGAATCTGCCGCTTACGTGGCGGACGTAAAGCGCCGCGCCGACGCGCTTCTGGAAAAAACACAGGCGCAGACCAGGGCGTGCCTGGAAGGCCAGCGCCGCGCCGAACAGACCATAGCGATGCTCAACAAGCAGCTCGACGATACGGTCGCGCAGCTCGGCGAGCTTGTAAAATGATCTTCTCTTCGGTTGTCCGAAGCGCAGCCGCTCGCGGCATATCACGTTTTTTGGAGGCATAATATGAAAAAACTGCTCGTTGCGATTTTGTCACTGGCGTTGGCGCTTTCGCTGCTTTCCTGCGGTGCAAACGCCCCGTCCGCGTCGGAAAGCGAAAAATCAGACCAACCGTCGGGCGCGGAAGAAAGCTCCGCTCCGGCTGCGGAAGAAAGCACGGAGGCAAGCATGGGATCGAGTATGGAAGAACAAAGCGCGGAAGAAAGCGCCGCTGTAACAGAACGCACCTGGCCGTGCGTGCGCGGCACGTTCGTCCAGCCCGGCGCATTTACCGATTACACCGTGGAAAAATGGCAGCGCCATTTTGAAAACCTTAAAGAAGTCGGCATAGACATATTCATCATACAGTGGACCGCCGAAACGCCTTACGGCAAATTTGCCGACGTTTTCTATCCTTCGCAGTACGCTGCGGAAAACAAAGCGGCGGGTTACCGCGAATATCCGGATTTTCTGCCGCGCGTGCTTCAGGCCGCTCAGGATATCGGCATAAAGGTCTTCGTGGGACTCAATCTGTCGGATGAATGGTGGTCGTTCGCCTGCACAAAAGTAGATTGGAACCAAAACGTTTCCGCCTGCGGCGTTGAAATGGCGAATGAGATCTATTCGCTTTACAAGGAGCAATACCCGGACGCGCTCTACGGCTGGTATTTTGCTTACGAAATGTTCAACGGTATGCGCGGTTACGAGACCCGCGCCGGCGAATTCCTGAATATGTATCTGGAGCCGCTCACCGCGCTCGATCCTTCAATGCCGCTCATGCTTTCCCCGTTCGTGCAAAAAGCGGGCGGCACCGCCGAAAAAGCCGAACAGGAATGGAAAAAGGTGTTCGAGACAGCTGATTTCCGCGAAGGCGACATCTTCTGCTGCCAGGACGCGGTCGGCGCAGGGCATATAGATATTTCGCAGCTGGACGGTTATTTCGCCGCGCTCAAGCGCGCTGTCGATACCGAGCCCGGGCTTCATTTCTGGGCGAACAGCGAAGATTTTACCCGTGATTACGATTCCGCGTACGTTTCGCGGTTCATAAAGCAAATGGAGATCGCCCGCCCGTACGTGGAAGATTACGTCACTTTTGCCTACAGTCACTATTACGCCAAGGATTACAACGGCAAAGGCGGTTTCCACCGCGCGTATAAGCATTATTACGATACTGGCGACACTTTGCCCGAACTCCTTCCGCCCGCGCTTTCTTACGAGCTCAATCCTTCGGGCAAGCCGTCGGTCGCTGCGGAAGTCGCAAACAACGCCGCCGGGATACGGTACGTGGTATTTTCGGCGCCCGGACGTGACGATTACCGCGTTGAATACCCCGTGGCGCGGCTCGGCAAGGATTCGTTCACCACAAAACATACGTTTATCGCCGCCGAAGGCGAAACGTCGCTGAAAGTGACCGTTACCGTTACGGATTATTACGGCAGCAGCGCGAGCAGCGAAATAGAAATAACGTTCGGCAACTGATATAACAGAAAAGGCGCCCCGCTCGGCCGAAGGCGCCTTTTTGTGTTGACAAAACGTATTGCAAATGGTAAAATAGATCAGCAATAAAAATAAATCAGGAGTGTATGACAGATGAAAAAGTTTTTGTGCTTTGTTCTTGCGGCAGTGCTTGTTTTTGTGTGCGCGCCGCGGCTCACGCTTTCCGCGGCCGAACCCGCCGAAAGCTGGGACAATACCTTCACCGTGAGTATTTCCGGCTATAATACCGCGACCGGAAAAGATAAAGTCATTGTTTACACCAACGACACCGACTCCGAACGCGTCATCCGTACCAACGAGTACGATTTTAAATCGTCTATCCGCGTGTTCATCTTCAACGCCGAAGGGCGCATGATCGAAGCGGGCGAAAACCTGCTTCCCGAACAGTATTCCTGCCAGAACGCGCTCGTTATCCCGGCGCACGGCTTTATGGTGGCGTTCGGCACGCAGGCGTCTTCCAAGCTCCACACCGTTTACAGCGTGGTGTTCGAAAACGCCGTGCTGTATAATTCCACAATGTCCATCATCTGCAAAGCTTTCGCTTCGTACGATACGTCTGCAAACAAACTCACCGTAAAATATAACCGCCCCGCCAAGCCAAGCGAAAACGCGGTCTCGTTCCTTTTCATAGGCAACAGCTCCACCTATTTCAACGGCACGCCTATAAAATTCAAGGCGGTCTGCGCCGCAGCGGGAATCGAAGTTTCCGTCACCTACTGCACGTTCGGCAGCGCGTACCTTTCGGAATTCGCCGACCCGAACCATGAACGCGGCAAAGCCCTGCGTTCCAGACTGAAAGAGCGTAAATACGATTACGTCGTGATCCAGGAAGCCGCAAAAGACAGCTATTCGCAAATGAAGATCGCGCTCGACGTCATCCTTCCGCTTATAGAAGAAAACGGCGCGACTCCGCTGCTGTACCTGCGCTATTCCGACACCACCGAAGGGTGCATAAGGCATTATCAGATCTACGACCGCATTTCGCGTCATTACGGCGGTATCCCGTATTCTCCCGTGGCGGTGGCTTTTGAATACTGCCGCACAGATCACCCCGAGATCAACCTTTACGCTTCCGACGGCGGGCATCATTCCAAGGCGGGCAGTCTTATAGCCGCCTATACCTGGCTTTACACTTTCTTCGGCGTTTCGCCCGTGGGCAACGGGTATCTCGCCGATATGCCTCAGGCGACCGCGCGCATATTGCAGGAATACGCCGCCAAAGCGGTCGAGCTCCCGTTCGAAGCCGGCGAGCAGTCGGAAGACAGTTTTATAAGGGACGGCGTGGCATATAAAAACATGGCGCTCGACCGTCCGTACACCGTGGTCGGCAGCACTTATTCCGGCAAATGGACCGACAGCGACTCCAACGGAGATCCCGTCGGCAAGTTCACCGACGGCGAAATGACTACCCAAGGCGATTCCACCGACTGCGGCTGCTATAAAGGCAGCCCCGTGAGCGTGACGATAGACCTGGGCGAGCTTTGCTGTATCGCCCGTATGGATACCGACTTCTTCGGCGGAACGTGGGGCATAGCCGATCCCGACAAGGGCAGCGTCACCTTTGAGCTTTCCAAAGACGGCATCACGTTTACGTCCGCGCCCGCTGTAGAACGTTCGGCTGCGGATAAGAGCTACGGAAACTGGACCCGCGTTTACTTCTGGTCCGAATCTCCGGATTTCGAGTCGGCGCGTTACGTCCGCGTGAACTACACCCCCGATCCCGAAAGCAGCAACACCTTCTGTTGGACCAGCGAGATCCGCGCTTACGGATATATCCGCGGCGATTTCAACGGCGACCGTCTGCTTACCAGCGCCGACGCGATCTATCTGCTCAGGCACGTCCTGTTCGGCGACGAATATCCCGCGGGGCAGAACTGCGATATGGACGGCGACGGAACTACAGGCAGCGGCGACGCCGTGTATCTGCTCAGGCACGTCCTGTTCGGAGAAGATTATCCTTTACAGTAATACATAAGCGAGGAATAAAATGAAATACGCTATTTACGGCGCCGGCTCGCTCGGGACGGTGCTTGGCGCTTATCTTGCCAAAAACGGCGTGGAGATCGAGCTCGTCAACCACAACGAAGCGCACGTACTGGCGCTTCGCGAGCACGGCGCTCGCGTGACGGGAACGGTAGAGTTCACCGTGCCTGTGACCGCGCTGTTGCCTGACGAAATGCAGGGCCCTTATGACGTTATATTCTTAATGACAAAACAGCTGTACAACGACCGCATCGCCGCTTTTTTAGAGCCGATGCTTTCGCCGGACGGTGTGATAGTGACGCTTCAGAACGGCATACCCGAACCGGGAATAGCGAGCGTCGTCGGCGCTGAGCGCACGGTCGGATGCGTGGTCGAATGGGGTGCAGAGCTGGTCGAGCCGGGCGTTTCCAAGCTCAACAGCGATCCAAAAGCGCTTTCGTTCCACATGGGCGGCATGAAAGGCGTTCCGGAAGAAAAGCTGCGCCTTGTCAAAGATCTGCTCGAAAAAATGTGCCCCGTGCATACAGAGTCCGATCTTTTAGGCGCCCGCTGGTCAAAGCTGCTCATAAACGCCACGTTTTCGGGCATAGGCACAGTGCTGGGAGGCACGTTCGGCACGGTCAGCAACAACAAGCTTCCGCGCAAGCTTGCGGTGCGGTGTATGAAAGAATGTATAGACGTCGGGCGCGCTTCCGGCGCGGTTTTCGCACCGGTGCAGGGCAAAAACATAACCCGCCTGTTCTATTATAAGCACGCGCTCAAACGCAAGTTTGCCGAACTGCTGGTCCCCATAGCCATGAAAAAGCACGCGGACATAGTGCCTTCCATGCTTCAGGATATCCGTAAAGGCAAAAAGTGCGAAATAGACGCCATCAACGGCATAGTGTGCGCCACGGGCAAACAGTTCGGCGTGGCCACTCCGGTCAACGACCGAATAGTCAACACGGTCAAGCTCATAGAAGAAGGCCATCTCAAAGCGGACCCCGGCAACATAGTATTTTTCAAAGACCTTATTTAAAAAAAACACCTGCAAAAGCGGCGCTCCGCCTTTGCAGGTGCTTGTTTTATGCTTTTTTCAGTCTATCGGGTAATTTTCGGGGTAAAGGACGCTGCGCAGCAGATACACGGCGTCGCCGCTGTCGGTCACGCCGTTTTTGTCAAAGTCGCCGTCCCTGAACATAAGCGGATATTCGCCGGGGAACAGCACATGACGCAAAAGCCCTATGGCGTCGTTGCTCGTGTATCTGTCGAACGGCGAAAAATAACGGTAGAGAATAGTAACGGCGTCGCGGCGGATTATATCGGTATCCATGACCGTGTTCATAATGCCCACGTTGATCGCCCAGTTGATCGCGCTTTCGTATTGGCCTTCGACTTCGGGACTGCCGGAATACCGCCACATCATGGTTATAAAATCGGTGCGCGTGCAGACGGCGTTCACGTCGACACTGCGTGAAACTATCCCGTTTGCCTTTGCCCATTCAAGCGAATCTTCGTAATATATGCGTTCCGCAGTGTTCACAAGCTTCAGCGTGCCGGGAAGCCCCGCCAGACGGTATAGGAACGTCACCGCCTGACCCACGGTGCAGTTTTCGTTTATCCCGAATTCGTTGTTGCCTACCCCGGTCGTCACGCCCTTGTTGACCGCCCAGTAGACAGGATCGTAATAGTATGCCGTGCTGTCGCTCACGTCGCTGAACAACGCCTGAACGTCCATATATTCAAAGCGGCAGCGAATGGTATGGTGGTTGAACGCCAGCTTTGTTTTTGCCGTGGAATCGGCGTACACGTCGCAGCAGCGGAACACCGCGTCCACGCCCAGCTCGCAGCCGAAATCTATGTAATTGTTACGCGCGGAACAGTTGACCGCAAGCAAACGTCCCAGCTTTTTGGCGGTATAGTGCGCAGCGTTGAAACGCCCCTGGTGCTCGAAGAAGATGCCGAATTTCATGTTGCCTTCGCAATAGCAGTTTTCTATTATCATGTTCTCTTCTTCGCTGTATCCGGTGCCCATCCCTATGCCGGAAGCGCCCGCGCTCGACGTAGTGGCGGCTTTGCCGCAGCCGAACGCTTCGCAGCCGCGGACCGTGCAGTTGATAGGGCAGTCCATGCCGAACCCGGTGCCGTCGGTGTTCATGACAATGACGTTTTCAAAATCACAGTCTTTGTAAAGGTTTATCATGAATCCCTTGCCGGCGGAAGTGTAGCGTTCGGAATGCGCAAGGCCGCCGTCGATGACAAAATTCCTGAAATCCGCGTTTACAAGGTAAAGCGGATCTTTGAACCCGCTGTCGGCGTATTCGTTGAAATAGAACATATCCAGCCCGCCCGGCGTCATGCCGACAGGCATCAGCACGGTGTAGATACCCTGACCTTCTACCGTGACGTCATCTCGCGGGAAGCAGACGTAGTTTTCGAACCCGCGCGCGTTCACGCCCTGGGTCGAAAAGTAGAACGTCCCTTTCGGAAGCACCACAGTGCCGCCGCCCGCGTCATGCGCCGCATCCACGCACCGCTGCAGTTCGGCGGTGTTCGCCGCCATTACGGAACTGCTCTGATCCCCGGCGGTGAGGTTTGCGTTGACCGTATATCCTTCGCCGGCGGAGCTTTTGGCCATGCCGTCCCAGCCCGCGGCGGAACTTATAAGTTCGTAGTCTTCGTAGTGTATTTTGCCGTCGCCGTTCATGTCGGCGTGCGTTTTCTGCAGCGCGCTCAGCGTATACACGCCCAATATCGCGCGGCGGATGAGTTTTACGTCTTCTTTATCGGTGCGTCCGTCGTAGTTGATGTCGCCGTCGGTCGTACCTTTGAATGCGTCGTATACCGTCCGGCCGTAGAGCTTGTAGCCCGCATCGTTCGGATGCACTCCGTCGGAAATGAGCTTTGTATAATCGCGCTCTGCAAACGCCGCGTTTACGTCCGCGACAGTCACGCCCAGCTCGCCTGCAACATCGCGCGCGGCTTGCGCGTAAAGCGACACAAGCCCGTTCGGGCCGCCGAACGGCTCAAACGGAGCCGCCTCGTGACGGGTCAGGTATTGCGCGTCCACAACGGGCGGCGGCGTTATTATCACGGCTCTTGCGCCGAGCGAACGCACTTTTTGCACTGCGTCGCGCAGATTCTGCTTGTAGTTTTCCAAAGGGACGTAACGTTCCATGTCTATAGAAGCGTCGTTCGTGCCGAAAGCAATGAAGACCGCGTCGGGAGCTTTTGCCTTTACCGCGCTTTCAAAACGCGCGAGCCCGGTTGCGGAAGTATCGCCGCCGACTCCGGAATTCACCATGTTCTCGCCGGAAAGCAAATTGAATTCCGCCTGCCATTTTCCGGCCGCGGCTATGCTGTCGCCGTATGCGACAAGCACCGCGCCGCCCGTCGCGCTTGCGTTCACCGCCGCTGACGGCGCCGCAAACGCCGCGATCAACGAAAACAGCAGTAAAAACGCTATCGCCTTCATTTTCATTTATATCACCTCTGTAACCGTATTGTATCACACGCCGCTGCGTTTTTCAATACAAAAAATCCCGGAAAAGCGTTAGGGCTTTCCCGGGATAACATAACTATTCTGCTTTTGCAAGCATTTTTTTGTTTTTGTCGGCTTCTATTTCCGCAGAATGCGTCTTTATGTATTTGGTCCATTTTATATAGCCGTATGTCGTGTTGGTAAGATAGCCCGCTTTGAGCACAAGCAGTATCCATTGGCCTGCCATGATATTTATGACTGTCTCGAGTATCGCCACGATATACCATGCTATCCATTGTTCGCGGTATCTCAGCAAAATAAACACGCCGTTGGCTATGCCCACCGCCGAAGCGCACGCGTCAAGATAGCAAAGCACGTTTTTGACAGTCACGTTGCTGTTGGCGAGAATGCCGCCCTTTATGTCTATAAACGTCAGCGCGTAGCCGACCACTACCGTCCAGACGGCGATACCCAGCACAAGCACCACGTCCTGCCACGGCTTCAGCGTCTTGACTACCGTGAGCTCTTCCTGCTGTCTGTCGGGATGCCTGTGCCACACGACAAAGCTTATAATGTCGCACGGGATCCAGAAGAGGAGCGTGGTCGCCAGCGTCGCAAAGCGGTATGCGCAAAGGATGCAGATGAGTATTTCGGTGACTTCGACCACGAGCGAAACGATAAAGTTCCACTTGCTTTGCTTGGAAATGAGCAGCTCGCAGGCGATATTGGTGATGACGTCTATAAGGTAGAGCAGAGTTATTACGAACACCGGCACCAGATAGTTGAGCGGATTCACATAAAAATCTCCGACCCCCGTCTCTGCGGCTTCTTCGGTGTCTACCGTCTTGTTTACGCTTCCGCTTTCGGTGACGAGCGCGACCGTGAGCACGGTGCTGTCGCCGTCGGGCAGGAATTCAAGCGCCACCGTGTCGCCTTCCGCGAGTTCGCCCAGGGCGAGCTTCAGCGTTTGCGGATCGTCCGGCGTGACAGTGTATTCTTCGGTTATCTCCTTGCCGTCCTTGACAAGCGCTATTTCGTCTTCTTCGCCGTCGGCATGTATGACCGTGACGCAGTCAATAAGAAAATCGTCATCTATTCCTTCAAAATCAAGCACGGCGTTCGCCGAAGCGGGAAGACCGTTGAATTTGAGCGTGTAGGTAGGATCGTCTGTCTCGGGGAAAAGGAAAGCGAACGTTATCGCGAGTATGAGTATGGAAAAGAACCATATTTTTTCGTATGTGGTGAAATAATGCCAAAGTGCGCGCAGCTTCGCGCCCAGACTCTTTTTTTCGGTTTGCTGAGCCATATTACAGTGATTTTCCTTTCGGTTTCATTGTCAAAAGTCGTCTGCGGCGCGTCAGGTGTCGCCCTTGATCTTGGCCCAATATTCGGCGGCGGCTTTTTCCGCCTTGCTTTCGCCGAATTTGAAATACTTTTTGCCTTTCAGGTCGTCGGGCAGATATTGCTGCTTTACCCAGTGATTGGGGAAAGAGTGCGGGTAGACATACGGCGTATCGGAATCCGGCCCGTTAGTTTTGTTGGAAATGTGCGGCGGGACCGTTTTGCCTTTGCCGGCTTTGGCGTCTTCCGCCGCCGCGGCGTAAGCCGTATACGCGGCGTTGGATTTCGGCGACGTGGCGAGCAGCGTAACGGCGTGCGCCAACGGGACCGCCGCTTCGGGCATGCCCGTTTTAAGCGCCGCTTCAACGCAGGCGTTGACCACCACGCAGGCGGTCGAATGCGCCAGCCCCACGTCTTCCGAAGCCATTATCATAAGTCTGCGGCACGCCGAAATAAGGCCGCCGCCTTCAAGAATTCGCGCCAGATAAAACACCGCCGCGTCCGGGTCGGATCCGCGGACCGATTTTTGCAGCGCGGAAAGCAGATCGTAGTGGCCGTCTCCGTCGGAATCGTAGCCGGTGTTCTTTTGCGAAAGCTCCGCCGCAACGGCTTTGCTTACGGTGTCTGCGCTGCCGAAATATGCGTTTTCCAAAACGGTCAGCGCTTTGCGGACGTCGCCGCCGCAGGTCCCTGCGATCGCGGTAAAAAGTCCGTCTTCCGCCTGCTTTTCGCCGTATTCCCGGCAAAGGTGCGCAAAAGCGCGTTCCAAAGCGGGCAGAACGTCCTGCGCGGAAAGCGGTTTGAATTCAAAGCAGACCGAACGCGAAAGGAACGCCGGGTAGAGCGCAAAATACGGATTTTCGGTAGTGGAGCATATAAGCGTCACACGGCCGTCTTCCATATATTCAAGCAGCGATTGCTGCTGTTTTTTGTTGAAATACTGTATTTCGTCTATATAGATCAACGTGCCGTCAAAAGCGGCGAGCGATTCCGACGCGGCGAGAGCGTCCTTGACTTCCGCCACCGACGACGTTGTGGCGTTGAGCCGGAAAAACTGCTTGCCGGTAAGGCGGGCGATGATATCCGCCGCGGTAGTTTTTCCCGTGCCGGGAGGCCCGAAAAATACCATGGAAGGTATGTTGCCGGAATCTATTATCCGCCGCAGCGGCGAATTTTTGGAAAAAAGATGCTTTTGCCCGCAGATCTCGTCGAGCGTCTTCGGGCGCATAACGTCGGCAAGCGGCAATTACGGTCGCCTCCTTTTGGGTTTTATATAAGCTCGATCATTTTTCGTTTTTCAACTGTTTTTCGGCTTCCGCCGCGGCAAGGCGTTTCTTTTTGCTCAAATACATTTTCTTTTCTTCGCCGTAGTACACGCGCCTTATGTTCTGGCGGTGCATGAATATCACCATGACTCCCACGAAGATCGCAAATATCAGCGCGGGCGGTGACGCGTAATATGCTCCGCCCGAACGGATACGCGCCCCGTAATAAACAACGGCGGGGTAGACGAATGCGCCGGCTATGGAGCCCATGGACACCCAGTGCGTGGTGAAGAACACCAGGCAGAACACCGCGAGACACACGGCAAAGTAGACCGGGTCGAGCACGAGCATGGCGGTGGCGGAAGAAATGACTCCTTTACCGCCCCTGAAACCGAACCACAAAGGCGCCATATGCCCCAGCACCGCAAAAAGCGCGGCGAGATAAGCGCCCACTTCGCCAAGCACGAACCTGCCCAAAAAGATCGCGGCTGCGGTCTTTAGCGAATCGCCAACGGCGGTGGCTATGCCGGCGTTTTTGCCGTAAACGCGGAACATATTGGTCATTCCGGCGTTCTTGCTGCCAAGCTTGCGAATGTCGCGGCCGTATTTTTCCTTGCTTATGAGTATGGCGAACATGGTGCTGCCTATAAAGTACGGCAATATCACGCATATCGCGTACGAAAGCACTAAAAGCAGGTCGGCGTTCATGTGCGGCGAAAGAATTTTGGCAAGATAGCCGGTCATATAGACAGAAGTGGAATCTTCTATTTTCAGCGTTAGTGTAAGTACCAGAAAAAGTACGAACAAAACGCCGTAAAACGCGGTCAGTATGCGTGAAAGAGTCATCTTCACAGATCGTCTTCCTCCTTTTGCTTGATGATGAGCTTTATGGGCGTGCCATCAAAGCCGAACGCCTTGCGTATGCAGTTTTCTATATACCGCTGGTACGAAAAATGGAACAGCTCTGCGTTGTTGCAGAATATCACAAAAGTCGGGGGCTGTATGCCGGTCTGAGTCATGTAATATATCTTCAGCCGTCTTCCTTTATCCGTTGGCGGCTGGACTCTGCCCGTAGCATCGTTCAGCACGTCGTTGAGCATACCGGTGGTTATGCGCTTCCGGCTCGAATCGTACACGGCGTTTATGGTCTCGAACAGACGCTCCACGCGCTGCCCGGTCTTTGCCGAAACAAAAAGCAGCGGCGCGTATGTCATGTAAGAAAGTGCGGTATATACGTCTTTGGTCACCTTGTTGACCGTGGAATTGTCTTTTTCCACAAGATCCCATTTGTTCATCACTATAACGGTGGGCTTGCCCGCCTCATGTGCGATCCCGGCCACACGCTCGTCCTGAGCGGTGACTCCTTCGGTCGAATCCACCATCAGCACGCAGACGTCGGCGCGTTCCGCCGCCGCTTTGGCGCGCAGTACCGAAAAGTGCTCTATACGGTCATCTATTTTGGCGTTGCGGCGTATGCCCGCGGTATCTACAAACAGGTATTCGCCCCAGCGGTTGCTGACAGTGCTGTCTACCGCGTCACGCGTGGTCCCGGGGATATCCGAAACTATCATACGGTCTTCGCCCAGGATCTTGTTTATTATAGAAGACTTGCCGGCGTTGGGCTTGCCTATGACCGCAACGTGTATGCGATCGTCTTCGTTCTCGTCGTCGCCGGCGGGGAGCCCTTCCACGGCTTTGTCGAGAATATCTCCGGTGCCGGTGCCGTGCAGCGACGAAACGGGTATGACATCGTCGAAGCCAAGCTCGTAGAACTCGTAGAATTCTGTGGGGAGCTGACCTACGGTATCTACTTTGTTGACCGCTACTATCACCTTTTTGCGCGTGCGCTTGAGCAGAGCGGCTATGTCGCGGTCGTTTGCAGTCACGCCCGCGGCAAGCTCTACCATGAATATTATGACGTCGGCGGTGTCCATGGCGATCTCCGCCTGAGCTTTCATGTGTCTAAGCATTTCGCTGTCGGTGACCGGTTCTATACCGCCGGTATCTATTACAAGCAGCTTTCTGCCGTTCCATTCGGTCTCGGCGGTAACTCTGTCGCGCGTGACGCCGGGCGTGTCGTCCACTATGGAAACACGCCTGCCGCATATTTTGTTGAAGAACGTGGATTTGCCCACATTTGGTCTGCCTACTACGGCAATTATGCTTTTTCTCATAAAATTCAGTTCTCCGTATAGTCGGCGGCGAAAGCGGCGCAAAGATCGTAGCCGTCCGCCTTGTTGGTGTAAAGCCGCACTCCAAGCTCACGCTCAAGCTCTTCCGGTGTGGTATCGTCCAAAAACAGCGTACCGTCGGCGTTCAGCGAAGACCTGCTTATAAGCAGCACCTTGCCTACCTTGCCTTTAAGCTGTTTTGCGTAGTCGCCGCCGGTCAGCAGGCCGCTGACAGTAACGCTCGGCCCGAAAAATTCGTTGGTTATGCGGTGTACGACTATTTGCCTGTCGGGGAATTTCCTTTGGAACCGCTCCGCCAGACGGCGCATCAGCGGGTACGCCGCGTGCCCGGTGGCAAGGTCTATCCTCCCGGAAGCCGAACTTTCGGTGTCACGGAGCGCGTCCGCAAAGCACTGCTCCATATCCGAAAGCATGCCCACGCCGTTGTCGTACTGGTCAAAGCCGCAGTAATACGCGGCGTCGGGGAGCTTGCGTTCCGCTATAAGATAGAATTCGTCCGAGCAGTAGTATTTTCCGCTGCCGGTGCGCTTTTTTTGCGCGGCGTGGAATTTTTCGACAGTGTCTATCACTTGGGCGGCGCTCGCTTTGTCGTACGGCTCAAGCGGATACAGTCCCTCGCGGTGGGCTGTCAGCCCGGCGGGGACCACGGACGCCGATATGAGCGTTTTCAATTTTGCCGATTCCGCAAGCGAATATTCAAGGTGCGCTCCGTCGTTTATACCGCGGCAGAGCACAAATTGCAGATTCAGCCCCGTGCCGCCTTCCGCAAGCCGCCAAAGCTTGTTCAGCGCTTCGCCGGCAAAGCGGTTGCCGGTCATCATAACGCGCAGCTCGGGCTCCATGGTGTGGACCGAAACGTTTATGGGCGATATTTTCATTTTTATTATGCGCTCTATGTCTTCGTCGGAAAGGTTCGTAAGCGTTATATAGCTGCCCTGCAAAAACGAAAGCCGCTCGTCGTCGTCCTTGAAATACACGCTTTCGCGCATACCTTTGGGATTCTGGTCAATAAAGCAGAACACGCATTTGTTGCGGCACGTCCGCTTTTTATCCATTAAAAACGTGGAAAAATCAAGCCCCACGTCGTCGTATTCGTCCTTGTCGGCGGCAACGGTGAACTTTTCGCCGCCGCGGCAGAATACGCATTCTATATGTTTTACGGTGGTGTAAAAACGGTAATCGAGCACGTCGCGTATTTCGTGCCCGTTTACGGATATGAGCGCGTCGCCCGGGATAACTTTTCCGTAACACGGGGAACCGTTTTCAATACCGGTGACGGTGACCATGATCCGCACCCCTTTCACGCCGTTGAAAAATCACGGTAAATATCACGAAAAAAGGCAGATGATAAACCATCTGCCCGTTTCACGTTTGAAGTTTTTCAAAGAGATTCAACGCCGGACACGCAGATCAGTCTTCGGATTTTATCTCTAAAACTTCCTTGCCGCCGTAAGCGCCGCATTTGCTGCAAACTCTGT
>CACYCI010000097.1 GCA_902772845.1 uncultured Ruminococcus sp. | reverse complement strand
TATCGGCTGCCGAAAAGCTTTCGAGCGCCTTGCGTTCGTTGGCGTTCAGCGGCACGGAAGCGTCCACCACGAACATGATGGCGTCGGCGTCGTCGGTGGCGGTGCCGACCGCGTTCATCATATACTTGCCCAAAAGGTTGCGCGGCGTATGGATGCCTGGAGTATCTATAAAAACATACTGATCCGGGCCGTCGGTCAGCACGCCGGTGATGCGGTTGCGGGTCGTCTGAGGCTTTTTAGACACTATCGCCACTTTTTCCCCGACGAGCGCGTTGAGCAGCGTGGATTTGCCCACGTTCGGCCTGCCGGTTATCATTACGAATACGCTTTTGGTTTCCGGGATATTGTTTCCGTTCATATTATCACCTTTATTATATATCGCGGGTCACTCCCTGTGACGTGAGTACCTCTTCCTGTATTTTTTCCATTTCCGTGCGCTCTTCTTCGGTTTCGTGGTCGTAACCCAAAAGGTGGAGCGCCGAATGCACGCACAAAAAGCAAAGCTCGCGCCTTAGCGAATGGCCGTATTCCTTTGCCTGATCTTTTGCTTTTTCGAGACACACTATTATATCGCCGAGCTCACGCGGCCCTTCGGTGATATCGAAATCGTCCATCGGGAACGAAAGCACGTCCGTTACGCGATCTATGCCGCGATATTCGGCGTTGAGCGCGCGCACGTTTTCGGGAGTGGTGACGGTAACGTAAACTTCAAAGCCCGAAGCGTCGGCTTTTTCGCGGGCAACGGCTGCGCGGACGCAGCGCTTGATATCGGCTATAATGTCACGAGCGACGTGTTCACCCGATTCATTTCGGTAAAATACTTTGAGTTCATCCATTTGAAGGTTTCCTCCTGAACACCTGGTTTCCCGCTTTCCTTTCGCGTTCCGTGGCGGATTTTTTTTCGTAAGCGAGTATTATTTTCTGCACCAGCGGATGTCTCACAACGTCTTTGTGAGAGAAGCGGAAAATAGCTATGCCGTCTATTCCCTGAAGTATATCCACCGCTTCGATCAGGCCGCTCTTTTTAATGTACGGAAGGTCGATCTGAGTTATATCTCCGGTGACTATGGCTTTGGAATTGTTGCCGAGACGAGTCAAAAACATCTTCATCTGTTCCGGGGTGGTGTTCTGCGCCTCGTCGAGTATGATGAACGAATCGTCCAGCGTCCTGCCGCGCATATACGCCAGCGGAGCGATCTCTATTGTGTTCTTTTCCATGTGCCGCGCAAACGATTCGCCGCCGAGCATTTCGCCCAAAGCGTCGTAAAGCGGGCGCAGATACGGGTCTATCTTTTGTTGCAGGTCGCCGGGCAGAAAGCCGAGCTTTTCGCCTGCTTCTACAGCGGGGCGGGTAAGTATGATGCGCGAGATCTGCTTTTGCTTGAGCGCGGTCACAGCCATGGCAACGGCGAGGAACGTCTTGCCGGTGCCAGCGGGTCCGACGCCGAAGGTTATAGTGTTCTTTTTTATTGCGTCTACATATTTCTGCTGACCCACCGTCTTGGCTTTTATGGGTTTGCCTTTGTTCGTAAGGCATACGCAATCGTCGAGCATTCCTTCCAGCTCGCCCGCGCGGTCGTCTTTTACCATGGAAACCACGTACCCTACGGTGTTTGCGTCGAGCGTGTCTTCCAGCGGAGCTATCTTGCCCAACTGCAATATCGCTTCATACGCCATATCAACGTCGTCAGCCGTTTCTCCTTTTACGGTGACGTCACCGTCGCGGCTGGAAATGCTTACGCCGAATTCCTGTTCGAGTATGGCGGCGTTGCCGTCAAGCGTTCCGAACAGTTTCAGCACAAATTCAAGGTCGAGCCCTTCTATTTTTTTCTCGAACGCCAAAATGATCACCTCTTATGCGGATACATATATTCTCAATTTGATATTATAACACATGATTTTGCAAATGTATATATTTTTTTTGATTTTTCCGCTTTGACAATAGCGAACTTTTTATGAAAAAATTGCCGTTTTTTGCAAATCCGGTTGCAAAAGCGCTCGGAATGATGTATAATCACTTTGCAAAAAACACAGAAAGGCGTTTGGCAAATGAAAATAGATCTTCACGTCCACACGAGCGAGCTTTCGCTGTGCGGTCAGCTTCCTGCAGAAGAAATAATAAAAATCTACAAAGGATCCGGTTATGACGGGGTCGTCATAACCAACCATTTCAATCTGGATACCGCAATGCATTTTGAACGTCACGGCATAAGCGATTACATAGGTCATTACAGGCACGGCTTTGAGCTGGCGCGTACTGCGGGCGAAAAATACGGTTTGAAAGTGTTTTTCGGCTACGAGATACGTTTTAACGAAAATATGAACGACTATCTGGTCTACGGCATGCCCGACAGCTTTGCCGACGGTTATAAAGACCTTTTTGCAATGAAAGCGCGAGATTTTTCCGCGCTCGCACGTGAAAACGGTTTCCTCTTTTATCAGGCGCACCCTTTCCGCAACGGCATGACGGTCACTAATCCGGCTTTGCTTTACGGAATAGAAGTCCACAACGGACATCCCGGCCACGACAGCCGCAATGACATAGCGCTCGCCTGGGCGGAAAAATACGGACTGCACAGAATAAGCGGTTCGGACTGCCATTTTGCCGCCGGCGCCGCTACCGCCGGTATAATCACCCGCAGCGACGTCAACACGACCGAAGAACTGGTCGAAGCGCTGCGCAACGACGATTACGAAATAATCTGATTTTTGTGTCAATTTGCCGTCTTTTGAAAAGACGGCATTTTTTGTTTGTGCAACTTGACAAACAGAAGAGAATATGGTATATTATAAGCAGATATCTCTTAAAAATATTTCAGGAGGAAAAACATGAAAAGAATTCTCGCGATTCTCATTGCGGCCATAATGCTTTGCTCTATGTTTGTCGCTTGCCAGAACGGGGGCAACAACACCCAAAGCGATACCGGCAGCGAGCCGGCCGACCAAAGCGGTACTGCAACCACTTCGTCCGAAAGCGACGAACCCGCTTCCGCAGAAGAAAGCTCTGCAGATCCTTACGAGCATCTCAAAAAATTCGATTTCGATAACGAAGAATGCGTGTTCCTTGTCAACAACGACAACGGCGGCAGGTATAAATCGGTCGAAATACTTCCCTTCGAAGGCGGTTCAGACGTTCTCAACGAAGCTATAGAAGAACGTAACGCTTTTGTAGAAAACCTTTTGAACGTACGCATTACCGAAGTACGCAGCAACAACGTGCTCGGCGACGCCCGCAACGATATTCAGGGCGAAGGCAAATACGACATTCTTATGCCGTGGATGGATTACGCCACCACGCTCGCAGGCGACGGCAGTCTCTTCGATCTTTACAACTTCTCGGATATAATTAAGCTCGACAGACCGTATTGGGATCAAAGAGCCAATTCCGACCTTTCGTTCGCAAACCGTCTTTTCTTCACGACCGGCGACTTTTCTCTGCTCACTTATGACTGCACTCATGCAATAGTGTTCAATAAAAAACTCGCACGCGATTCCGGCTGCGACGATATGTACGGCCTGCTCAAAGACGACAACTGGACTTTTGACAAGCTTTGGGAAAATGCCAAGCTCGCCACCCAGGAAAGCGATGGCGTTGACGGAATGACATACGCCGACACCTGGGGCTTCTTCCTCAACCAGAACTTCACCACCTCGATGTTCATAGGCGCCGGCGAACGTCTCACCATAAAAGACGAAGACGACGTTCCTCAGCTCGCTCCTCTCAACGACAGATATTCCGCAGTAGTCGATAAGATCCGCCAGATCTACAACGACAAGTCTTCTACGATAATAATAGAAGATTACGGCAGCCAGCTCGGCGGCAAGTATTCCGACGTATATTCCGCCGCTTCCGCAGCAGTAGGCGAAGACAGAGCTCTGTTCCGTTCGCTCGCAATGGTCGACCTCAGCGAGCTCGACGATTACGACGTCGATTACGGTCTGCTTCCCGTTCCCAAATACAATCAGGAACAAGAAGAGTATTACAACATAGTTTCAGCTTTCCTCGCTTCGTGCATATGCATCCACACCCAGGTAGAAAATCCCGAAAAATCCGCAGCCGTTGCTGAAGCAATCGCTATTTCTTCTACCGACACCGTAAGAAGAGCTTATTACGACACCATACTCAAAGGCCGCCGTATCCCTGACGAAGCCGGCGAGTTCGCGCTCGACATAATCTTTGACAACCGTCTGTACGAAATAGCCACCATCTACACGTTCGGCAGTCTCCGCGATCTTATCCTGACCTGCGCAAGAGCCAGCTCCGACGTGCTCGTATCCACCTACACTTCCATGCAGGGCAAAGTCGACGCGGATATCGAAGACCTCAAAGACAGATTCGACAGCATCGACTGATAACAGACATATAAAAATACGCACCGCAAGGCAATTTGCCTTGCGGTGCTTTTTTTGCGGATAAACGGATCACACGGTGAACGAAAGTACGGCGAGCGCCGCGGAAAGCACCGGGATCGACGTTGCGGCGCCGTATTCTGCAAATTTAGCGAAAGAAAACTTTACTCCGTACTTCTTTAGCAGCGACATCCACATTATGCCTGCCAGCGCGCCCACAGGCGTCAAAAGCGCGCCAATGTTGGAGCCGATGACAGTACCGTACGCGGCGGGAAGACGCGCTGCCTGAGGCGCTGAATCGACTATGGGGCTGAACAGCACGCTCATGGGGATATTGTTGGTGAAATTGGAAGTCAAAAATGAAGCGACACCGTATTTCAAGACAGGCGCATCGCTGCCGAAAGCTTCCGCTGCAAGCGTTATAAACCCGTTTTGCTTGAGCGCAAGCACTATAATGAACATTGAAAGCACGAACGGCGCCAACACGAACGGAGCGCGTTTGACGCAGCCGATGAGCTCTTTGGGGCGACGGCGCCTGAAGAGCGCGGATATTAGCGACACTGCGCACAGCAGTGCGGCGGAAGCAAAAGCTGTCAGCCACATTTCCATACCCAAATACGATCCGACTGCCATTATAAGCGTGCAGGAAGCGAGTATCGCTCCGCCTGAGACAGCCGAGAATTTATCGCCGAGTTCAGCTTTTACGGGGGCAGGCATTATTTTTTGAGCGAGCCGACGGCGGAATATCAAATGCAGAACCGCATAGGCAGTGATTCCCGCCGCCACAGCCGGCAATGCCATCACCTTGAAATATCCGACAAAATCGATCCCTGCCGAAGAAGCCACATAGATGTTTGTGGGGTTCCCGATTATCAAAGCCATGCTCCAGGTGTTGGCGGCGACGAATTCGCTGACGAGATACGGTACGGGGTCTATGCGCGCAAATTCCGCGAAACGGCAGATGAAAGGTGTAAACGTAAGTATAACAATATCATTAGATGTGAACACCGTCAACGCCGACACGGTGACAAAAAGCAGAAAGAGCAGCTTTTTCTGACTGCTGCCCGCGTGCGAGAGCGTGACCGAAGCGAGCCACCCGAAAAAGCCTGCCTCATCCAAAAATACCGAAAGCACGGTCATGCAAATAAAAAGGATAAGGATCTTTATGGGATTTACCGCGCTGTTCGCCGAAAGCTCGGCAAAAACGGTCTTTATCGGAACGCAGCCGAAAGCGAGTTCGCAAGCGGCTCCGGCTGCTGCGCACAGGCAGTAAGTGCTTATATTTATTCCCTTTAACTTAAACTGAGGCAGAAAAAGCACCGATAGTATGATCCCGGCGCAAGTGACGCCGCAGATCGCAAGTGATAGCGCCATTAAAGACCACCTTTTATACGTAAACAAAGATCCGGTGCGTTTGCACACACCGGAAACGTATTATAGTCCTGCGCCATTTGATTGTCAATAGTTTTTAACTATTTTTCGCCGTGGATCTCTTTAAGATATTGCTCACGGACGCGCAGTCCGAGTTCCATTCCCTTTTTTCTGCCGAAATAAGCGAGAAACCCGAATGCGGTGCATTCGATCACGGCGACGGCAAAAGTCTGAGGCAAAAACTTGTAAGCGAGCGTTTCGTATATAAAGCTGTTGTTCATAAGATCCCTGGTACTGACTTCCCCAAGCACGTCAGCATTGTTTACGCCGCCGAAAAGCCGTGTGAGCGCCGCAGCGGGATACCAGAACTGCATTCCGAACGCTTTGAACTCATTGCCGAAGCTGATACTCATATTGACGAGTGAAACGAGCACGGCGGGGAGCGCGATCTGAAGTTTCATTTTATATGAGTCGGTCTTAAGCCCGTTTTTGCGAGCAATGCGGTAGGCGACGTAGAAGCAGCACAAAAAGCCGCATCCCAAGAATCCGATTGTCGTAAGCACGCCTTGAAGCGGATAAACGCGGTCAAAAAGATATGAAGCGTCGGCTTTCAGTTCCACCAGCGACGGCGTGCGGATAAAGACCGAACCAACCGTTCGCATCAATAACGCCCCGAACGACGCTACGATCATGACGGCAAAATAAATTACGACGTTGATGAAAAATCCCTCGTACGGGGTGAGTTCCTTATCGTATTTCAAGCATTTCCCCACCTTTCTGAGCTATTATATCATAAACCGTATCGCAAGTCAATGCAGAACTTCAATGCGGGCAAATGCGAGTGATCACATAAAGAGCGCCGGAGCGTTCAAACGCTCCGGCGCCGCATATTGCAGTTATTTCAGAGAGGATATTCTTCGCCGAACAGTACGTGGCGCAGAAGATAGATCGCGTCTCCGCTGTTCACGCTGCCGTCCTGGTTGAAATCGAGATAGATGGCTTTATCCAAAGGATAATCCTCTTCGAACAGGATATGTCTGAGCAGCAGAATGGCATCGTTGGAGGACACTTTTTCGTCGCCGTTGAGGTCGCCCTTGACTTTGGGTTCTTCGGGAACGGTTATCTTGATCGACCTTATTGTGACTGTGGTCGTACCGGTCGCATAGATCGTGATACCGGTAAATGTGATATGACCGTTCTCATCGGGCAGCAGATCGACTTTGCCCTGGTAATGTTTGTCCGCTTCGTTTTCCTGATCGTATGCCTTGATTTCGGAAAGCTTGCAGCGTACCGTGTAAGTACCGGAATAAAGGTCGCCGTTACCGGCGCCGAGCGTACCGCCGACGTTCTGCGAAAGCTTGATATACTGACCGTCGTTGCAATAAAGGAGTATGGAAGTTTCGCCGCCGCTGCCAACGGTGAAATCCATTTCGATCTCAGCTTTATCAAAGTCGAACATGAGCGGTTTTTCATAATCGGTGTGCACGCAGGGCCAGCCGCCGCCTTTTTCGGTAGTGACTGTCATAACGCCGTTTTCATCGAACGAATAGACAGGCGCTACATTGTTGCCAGCGGTCTTTTCGTATGACTGATCCGGCACGAGGTTCACGGTACCAGTAAGAGGCTTGATGCCCGAAGTGGGGATATCATATTCGCCGGGAGTGTGGATGCCGTTGTAATCATTGTTGAAATCATCTGAACTGACTATCTTGAAATAGCCGCCGGGATAAACGTCCTTGAGATCCACGAAGATGTTGTGGAATTCGATGAAATCGCCTACTTTGGCGGATGCTGCGTACGCTCTGTTAAGTACGGACGGATCGCCGGCAACTTCGTTGCTGTGAACGCCTATTGCGAGCATGCCTTCGGTAAGCTTGCCGCCGACTGCGCCGTCAGGCGATTTTTTCCTAAGGACTTTAAATCCTTCTTTTGCCTCATCCCAAACGAGATACAGAGTCTGAGCCCAGTCCACGTTGGCGGCGTTGCCGGTAAGGTCGGGTGTCGATTCAGGATCGAAAATATACGCCGTGCCGGCCGTGATCATCTGGTTGAAACCGTTGACCCAGCCAACATTGGAAACTTTGTCATAACCTTCGTAAACTTCGATCTCGTTTATGAAGGTGAACACGCCCGAAGAGGATTGCCAGCAGGACTGCAGTCTGATATAACGGGACGTGACTTTGGAGAAATCGGCTTCCGCCCAGTAAACATTGCCGGGTTTGCCAAGAGTGAGATCGCCTAGAACGTTCCATTCCGCACCGTCATCGGAAGAAGAGATTATCATACGCGAGGGGGCGGCGATACCTGACGTATTGGCTGCCCATGTATTGACGCGGACCTTGCCCCACGTTTTGGCTTCTTTAAGGTCTATGACCGCAGTACCTACGTCGTACGTAACGCCGTCAATAACGACGCCCGCCACGGAGTTGTCGTTGGCGCTGCTGTTTGTATAGAATCCGAACCAGTCGCCCGCGGTATAAGTACCGTATTCAAGAGCGACGCCGTCATTGAGTTTTGCGTTATAAGGGCCTTTATATGCGTCTTCGGGAGGGCCTTCGAGTTTGCCGCCGACAATGCGAATTTCCGCATCGCGGGCAAGGTTGACCTTATTGCATTCCAGCGCTTCGAGAAGTCTTTCCGTAGCTTCTTTAACAGCCGCGGGAGTAGCGTCCTCGGTCTCTCTGACAGCGAGCGCGTAATCGTATGCGTCCCTGATAAGATCGAGCTGGGATTCAGAATAATCGGCATAGCTTATGCCTTTTGCGGCATTGATTGCGTCTGTAAGTGCGGCTCCGCCGGAGAAGAACGCGTTGAGATTCATTATCTCGCGGACAAAATCGCCGCTGGTGGAAGTGGCCGAAAGCTTGACTGCATTTGCCTTTTCGTAGACTGCCCTGAGATCAGGATCCTCGTCGGCTTCCAAAGCGGAAGCGGCGCGGTCGAGCAGTTCGTCGAGCGCGGCAGCAAGTTCTTCGCCGGCTTTAGGACGTTTGACAATAAGGATACAATCGGAAATTGCTCTGGAGGAGGAAGTCTTATAACCGGGGTTGCCTGAGCCGGTATCTTTGACGTAAAGGCCGACAGAACCGCCGCCATCCATACGGATGACGTTAACGCAGCCGGCGTCTTTCATCGTCTTGGCAACGTCTTTGAGCGTGACGCTTCTGGTCTTATCACCGGAATTGCCGCCTTCGGAAGTAAAGAACACGTAAGTGCCGTCTTCTTTTACACCGAAAGCGTTCCAGCGAGCGGGAAGCGTAACGGAATGGGTACCTATAGTGGAATTGATAGCTGTCTGGTCAACGCCGTCTTTTACCAGCCAACCGACGTTGGTGATGACGGAAGAGGCGTTGTTCATGATCTCGACAGAGTCCGCAACGGTCTCTGCCGCGTTGATCTCCACTTTTGAGCCGACTTCAAGATCTTTTATGTAATCGGCATAGCTGGAGCCGTTCTTTACGAAAAGAACGAATTTGTCGGATATAGCGTTAGTATCTTCGGTAAGAGTATAGCCGTAAGAATCTGTTCTTACTTCGAGGACTTCGCCTATAAGCGTGCAACCGACCGCAAGTTCGCTGTTGTTGACCTTGCGGCAAACGACTTCGTAACCGGGAGTGCCTTCGTACGTGTCGCAAATACTGCCGCAGGATGCGTCGAAATAATAGAATCTGTCGCCGAAAGTGCCGTTCTTTCCGGGCGTTTTATTAATGTAGTATATACCGTTGGGAACGACTTTTCCGTTTATGGAAAGCGTATAAGAAATGCAGGATCTGACGACGTCGAAATGTCCGTCGGAAGAAAACGCAACGACCTCGTCGGAATAGCCGGCGTGTGCGCAGGTTATCTTGCCATTGGAAATGTTTATGCCTATGAGCATACCGTTGGACATATCGAAGAATGCGCCGTTCATTGCGGCGATAACGTCGTAATGATACTTGTTGACAGCGCCGGAATACTGGTTTTCAAGCTTTGTGGCGCTGCCTGCGTAGCGGGTGAATACCATTGGGATGTAATCGGCAGGTGAAAAAGTCACCATATTGGCGACTTCGGTATTGCCGAGAACACTGCCTGTAAGGTCGTATTCGGTGTACCGGGCGCCGGGGGCGATATC
>CACYCI010000096.1 GCA_902772845.1 uncultured Ruminococcus sp. | reverse complement strand
ACACAGTTGAAAAACAAAGAAAGTTCTTTCGCACCGGCATAACGCTGGACGTGAAATGGCGCATAGAGCAGCTCAAAAAGCTGAAACAGGCAGTCATAGATAATCAGGATTCGCTTAAAGAAGCGCTTGCCGCCGATCTGGGCAAAAGCCCAGTGGAAGCGTATCTTTGCGATATCGGTCCGGTCATAGTCGAGATCAACGAGATACTTCGCGGCATAAAGAAATGGTCCAAGCCGGAAAAGCATTTCAGCGGAATGATGTGCTTTCCGAGCGTGCGCACTACCGTATATAAAATGCCGTACGGCGTTTCGCTCGTCATTAGCCCGTTCAATTTTCCCATACTGCTCACACTCGGCGTGCTTGCTGCAAGTATCAGCGCGGGCAATACAGCGGTCATAAAGGCAAGCTCCAAATCCGCCGCCAGCACGCGCGCGCTGAAAGAGCTGATCGCCGGGACTTTCCCGGAAGAATATATCACGCTCGTAGACGGCGGCCACGACGTGGCGGATATGTGCCTGGCCGAACGCTTCGATAAGATATTCTACACCGGTTCCCCTGCCGTGGCAAAGCACGTGCTCGAAGCCGCGGCAAAAAATCTCACTTCCGTGGCGCTCGAGCTCGGCGGAGAGACCGGCAACTGGTGTGTTATAAGAAAAGATGCCGATCTTAAAGACGCCGCTCGCAAGATCGCGTTTTTCAAGCTTTGCAATGCCGGTCAGATCTGCATCAATATCAACCAGATCGCGGTCGCGGAAGAAGTGGCGGAAGAGTTCCTTACTGAGCTCAAGCGTGAATTCGTACGTCAGATCGGCGAAAAAGCCGAAGACAACCCGGAATATCCCAAGCTCATCACCGACGCGGTGTACGATAAATGCGCGCGGCTTACCCAAGAATATAAAGACCGAGTCGTTTTCGGCGGGACAGGCAACAGAAACGCCCGCAGGTTCGCGCCGACCGTCATATATCCCGTGGACGAAAACGAAGATATCGTCAGGCATGAACTGTTCTGCCCGATACTTCCGGTAGTCCCGTACAAGGACCGCGACGCAGACCGTATACTCGACGTTATAGCCGACCGTGAGCATCCGCTTTCCATGTATGTGTTCACTTCGGATATGAAATGGGCGAAAAAAGTGATGTCGACCCAACAGTACGGCGGCGGGTGCATAAACGAAGTCTGTATCCATATGATGGTCAAAGGCGTGCCGTTCAACGGCACCGGGCATTCCGGTATGGGCGCATACCACGGCGAATGGGGCTTCAGGGAATTCACCCATCCTCAAACAGTGCTTCGGGGAAGCAAACATTTCAATCTGCCTCTGCGCGAACATCCGTATTCGGGCAAAGCGGGCGAAAAGAAAATGAAACTGCTTAAGTTTTTTGAAAAATGAGCCGGAGGATCAAAAGAATGAGCGTAACGGTAAAGAAAGTCGCCTTAAACGGGTTTTCTATGGAATATATCACGTTCGGCAGCGGAAAGACTCCGCTCGTGATCATCCCCGGGCTCAGCGTCCAAAGCGTGATGCCCGCCGCGGAAGCCGTCGCGGCCGAATACGCCTGTATGGCAAGCGATTTTACGGTCTACCTTTTCGACAGGCGCGCCGAGATCCCCGAAAAATACTCCGTGGCCGATATGTCGCGCGATACGTTCGCCGCTATCGATGCGCTCGGCATAGGCGACTTTTGTATGTTCGGCGCTTCGCAGGGCGGGATGATAGCCATGCGGATGGCTCTGGATCACCCCGGGCGGGTGCTGAAACTCGCGCTTGCTTCTACTTCCGCCCGCGTTGAAGAAACGGAAATCGTACGCGGATGGATAAACTTTGCAAAGAAAAAAGACGCCGGAGGGCTGTATCTCGATTTCGGAAAAAAAGTGTATCCGCCAAAGGTTTTCGAATCATTCCGCGGCGCGCTCGTATCCGCCGCCGAAACTGTGACGGAACGCGAGTTGGAACGCTTTTGCGTGCTGGCGGAAGCGGTATGCGGGTTCGACGTACTCGACGAACTGCCTTCGCTCGCCTGCCCGGTGCTGCTCACCTGGTCTGACGACGACGCTGTGCTCGGCGCCGGCTCCGCAAGCGCGATCGCCGGAAAACTGTGGGCGAATCCCGGCTTTGAAACATTTGAATACAGAGGGTACGGTCACGCCGTATACGACACGGCGCCCGACCACCGCGAAAGACTGCGCGATTTTTTCTTGAAAGAGGCAAAGAAATGAGAAAGTATAAATTGAACGCGGTCGACCGCAAGCTTGTCGAAGCGGCGCTCGCCGTGCTGAACGCGAATTTCGACGACGGCGTGTACGACCACACTGTGGGGTGCGCGCTTCTGTGCAACGACGGCCGGATATTCACCGGGGTCAACTGCGACGGCATACACGGCTCATGCGCGGAATATATAACGATCGGCGCCGCAATATCCGCCGGTGAAAGGGAATTCGTAACAATCGTCGCCGCAAACGAAAAGGCGCCGAACGGCGTGGTGTCGCCGTGCGGAAACTGCAGGCAGATGTTCATGGAATACTGCCCCGAGATAAAAGTCATCCTCAACGACGACGAAGGAAATCTTATCAAAGTCCGCGCAAGCGACCTGCTCCCTTATGCCTGGAAACACGTTGAATGCTGAGCAGCATATAAATGACAGCCGGCAAAACGCCCACGGGCGCTTTGCCGGCTTGCTTATGAGATGCTTTGTGTTATCAGTATCTGTATTCGTTACAGAATTCGATCGGCTGCCTGTCGGCGAACAGGTGCGAGGTGTCCGAAAGAGCTATGCATTTGGGAGCGCACCATCCGTCCTTGTTGTTGGCGAACCTGATCACGGTCACGGAAGAATGGTTCAGATCGAAAGTGGACCAGAACAGCACTGGCGGGATCCCCAGAAGGTGCGAAAGCCAGGTCGTGCCGAACCCCTGGTGGCAGAATACCGCAACGCGCATATCGTTTGGAACGGTGACGCGGTAGCGCAGACCGTCGCGTTCATACCCAAGCTTTGCCATAAACGCATCCGATTCGCGCATTATTCGTTCGTATCCTTCTTTGCAGCGCGCTTCGGAAAACGGCCACGCGGTGTACCATTTGTCGCCCAAAGCCAGCATTTCGGCGGTCTTGTAGCGGTCTGACTGAATGTGGAACGTCCACGTCATGGCACCGTTGAGCGCCGGGTTGTGAAACGCGAATTCTTCCCACGCGGTCGCTTCGCTCGTCCATTCTTCCACCTTTGGCTCGATCTTCAGCAGTTCGCAGGTGGGCTGAGCGGTCTGGCGCGCGCGGTTGAGCGGCGAAACGAATATCTTATCCAGACCGCTGGCGGCAAACCTGCGCGAAAGCGCTTCGGCCTGACGCATCCCCTTGGGGGTGAGCTGGTCGGGATTATATATGGGGTCGCCGTGGCGGACAACGTATAAAAGCATAATGATCCTCTTTTCCGCGGACCGAGTTCCGCATTTTTTATGATTATAACACGCGAAATTGTTTTGGGCAACCGTTTTCGGCAAAAAAATATCATTGTCCTTGCAAAAATTCGGAATAAGTGGTAGAATACAAAAAAAGAAAGGCGGCGGGCGCGTGGCGGAAAAATTCGATATTGAGCTGATATATCCTTCCGATATAAAAAAGCCGATTGAATACGGAAGGCATTTCAACGTTTGGGGCAGGTTCATCCACGAAGGGACGCTGCCCGAAGGCGCTGCGCTCCGCGTTGAACTGCTTTCTGCGGAAGGCATGCTCTTGCGTTACGCCGAGCAGCGCGAAAAAGACAGCAAAAACGTGTTTGCGGAATATCCCGCGCTAAAAGGATATCCTCAGGGATATGATCCCGGCAACGAAAAGCTCATGGAGTTCGGGTTCCCCGAGCTTATGGTTAGCGATATCGGCGATCCGTACGCTTCTTTGCGCGACGCTACCGTAAAATGCCGCTTCACCGATACCGGTTTCAAGGCGCTGGTCGTAAGCGGTACCGACACGGCGCACGGAATGCCGTTCGATGACGGCATCGGCTACACCGATAAGGACGGCGCGCCTTACACGGCGCTCGGCTGCGGAAAATATGTGCTGCGGGTCGTGCTTTCGGCGCGCGGACGCACACTTGCGGAAAAGACGTGGGGACTTAGCATTGCCGAAAGAAAAGAGCAGATGATCTTCAGGTTCAACCCGGCTCCGCATAAAAGGCGTATGCTGGAATGGTGCGACGCGCTGGGATTCGATTCGGCCACAGATACTTTGCCCGGGTATCTGGAACCGTATCTGGGTATCTGGCTTTACCACATGGGCATTACGCAGATGTATAACGCATGCGACCTTGCGTTTTACCGTACCGCGCGCGTTCGCGCCTTTATATACCTTATGCAAAAAGACAGCACGTCATATTCGTGCGAGCTGCCGTATCTGCAGACGCTGGGACGCATGAGCGACGGCGAACGCTTTGAGGCTTACTGTTACGATATAGGCGAAGCCGGGCTTGCAAAGGACGGGCAGCGCGGTAAAGTGCGCCGCTTTGAAAAAGACGAATATCTTTATATTTACCGCGTCGATTCTGTCGATGGCACCGCCTGCGAAAACGTCTATGATATTTCCGGCGCGGGCGTAAAGGCGCATCACACGAATACGGCTTCCGTCGTGCTTTCGGCGGAAGAACGTTTTGCGGTCTGCGGCGTCGTGCGCCCGTGGCAGCGCGATCCCGCCGGTTTCACGCAAAACGCCGATAACAGCTACACTTTTGAAGATTTCGTTACCGGCGTTGAATACGCCTTTGAATGCGACGGCAGAACGTATAAAGAAACGCGTTTGCCCGATATGGAGCGGCGCGAAAACGGCGTTACGGCAGGGAAAAGCGCGCTGGAATTCTATAATATCTTCGCCCCGCGCCCGGAATGGAAAGGCAAGACGGTCCGCGTGCGCGTGCGCGCCCGAGGCGAAGAAAGCGAGACCGTGAACGCCTCGTGCATGTTTGAGATAACGTTTGAATAAAAAGCAAAAGCGGAAACCGCACGCGGTTTCCGCTCGTTTTTGCATTCAATAACTGTAAAGCGCAGTCGAGTCCACCGACTGACCTTTTGAGCCCTGAGACGCCGCCCATGATTCGTCGTTGCCGTCGATATACTGTATGACAATGCCCATGGCCTGGCCGCTGTCGGATGCGGGTTTGTTTATGCCAAGCGCTTTCCACGGCATTTTTATAACGAACACGCCGTTTTCGTAAGTGAAATCGAACAGGTCGACCATTATGGCGGACCCGGCGGTGCCGCCTTTTTCCCATCCGCTTGCGGTGCGGTGGATCCAGAACCGCACCCCGTGGTCGTTATCGGTGGCGACAGAGGCGGTCTCGCCGGTGGTCACCATCCATATCTGTACAAGGTCGTCCTTGCCTGTCCACCAAGTGCCGTTTGCGTGGTCGTCGGTGCCGTCACGCGTGTTCAGTATCACCGTGAATCCTTCGTCGCCGGCGTAATAGGCAAAAGCGGGTCTCGCCTTGTTGTTGCCGATCTTGAATTCGCGCAGGGCGGCTGAGCCGGTATCCGACGGTACTTCCGCCCACATGATAACGCCTTCGTTGTATAACTTATCATATTTCTTCGCGTCGGCAAGCGCCGATTTGTCTTCTACCACTTTGCCGTCGTCGGTCTTTACCAAAGGCGCTCTTGCGTCTTCGCCAACGCGGTCGAGCGCGGCGAAACGGCTGTAATATTCGGCGTAATCACGCATGATCAGGCGCATATAATACTGTCTGGCGTCGTCGAACGCCGCGGTGGGGAACTGGGTGAAATAGTGCGGGATATCAAAGACTATAACGGTGCCGGAATGCTTTGCTTCAATGCCCAGCGACTTGACGACCTCGCCGTACCGCTTTGCCGTCGAGGTGACTTCAAAAACTTCCGTGTCGTGCCAGAATTCCGCGCCCGCGCGGCGTACGGCTTTTGCCCATTCGGCCACGTATTCGTCGTACGAATCGTAAGTCCCGTCGTCAACTGACAGCGTGGAAAGTCTGCCAAGGCAATCCTGCGCCGCCACAATATCCACAAGCGGCTTTTCGCCTTTTGACCCGGCTTTTATGGCTTTATACAGGTTGTCCGCTCCTGTCTCGGGCTTTCCGCTGCGCCAGATCGCGGGTGCGATCATTATTTTTGCTTTGGGCATTATTTCGCGTATGATCTTCGCCTGACCGCCGTAGACGATGCGCGCCGCCTCTACTCCGCCGTTCATATTGAGCCACTGGTCGCATTCCTCATCCGAAAGATAGCAGCCCGCAAACGACTTGTGCGACGAATACATTTCTTTTATGTCTTCTATTATGTAACGCGAATCGGCGACGATCTTTTCGTAGACCGCCTTGTTCGCGATCGGCGAATTGAAATCGCTGTCGTGTATGGTGCCCAGCCAGACTTTCATGTCCAGCTTGTCAGCAGCGTCGAGCACCGCGCCGCAGACGTCCTCTACGCCGTAGTCCGCCGTATATTTGTAGCCGGCGGCCGTGATGTTCCTGCCGTTAATAAGCGTGCTCTTTGCGTTGTAGTGGGTGGAATACTGTATGACGACGTATTCCATACCGAGGTCTTTCATGGCTTTCAGCTGAAGATACCACGAATATGCGTCGTTGCCCGTGGAATAGAACCCGTTATCTCCCTTTGTGGAAAGCTGGAAGAATCCGCCGCGGACCAGCGGAAGCTGCGGTTGACCGGCGTATGCGGCGGCTTCCGTAAGAGTTATCTGCCTGTCGGTTTCGAAGCTGAGCGTTATTTCGGTGGCGCGGAGAGGGTCGAAAAAGACGTAGTAGGTGGTCTTTCCGCCGACCTTTGCGGGGTATATTTCCGCGTTTTCCGCCTTGGCGTTCCCGCATACGACAGAAATCTGCGAGATCTCTCCTCCCTTTACCGTAAGCGCGGCTCCGCAGAGCGGCTCGCGCGAGTTGAGGGATATTTTCACTTCGTTTTTGCCTTTGGCGGTCTTTACGCCGTCTTTATATATAAGGTCGGTGAGCGCTTCGCACTTTTCGCCGCCGAGCGTGGCTTCCGAAAACGCCGCCGCGTTGGAATTGGAAAACTGGTTGACCCTGTCAATAAAACCGTAATCGGGTTCGGCAACCGGCTCCGAGCATCCGTAAACGCATACCTCGTCTGTCATGAACAGAGTTGGCAAATAAGTGAATATCTTTATGTAACGCGCGTCGACCGTGTGGTTGCGCGTTATGAAATAGCGCTTGGAAGCGCCTCCGCGCTCGTTGACGGCGGTGCGCAGGAACGACTGGCCGAAATCTTCCCAGATCTCACCGTCGGCGGAAACGCGTACCGCAACGCGTTTCGGCGTTTCTATCGACTGGCTTGATGGGTAAAACATTCCGAAAGACACTTCCGAAACGTGCTTCACTTCGCCAAGGTCCATGTTTATCACCGTGCCGCCTTTGCCGGTGCGCTCGTCATTTTCGCTCGATATGCGCGACGCCACCGCGTCTTCTCCGGCGGTCTGAGCGGTAACGCCGTCTGTCAGCTTTTTGCCGTCGTCGGGATATTTGCTGCGCTCTTTGCCTTCCCAAGTGTATAAAGCGCCCGCCGAAAGCAGTTCGCGCCGGTGCGCGGTCTCGCCTTCTATGCGTATTTCGCTGATCTTAAGCGGCTCGTCCGGCGAAAACGGAAAAACGAACATCACGGCCTTTGCCGTGACCGAAAGTCCGTCCGCAAGAACGCCGTCGCGGTAAACGCCCAGCTCGCCCGCGTAAAACGAAAAGTTGTATCCGTCCGTGGAATAGAAGACTTTGCATTTTTCGCCCGAATAGGAATCGAGCGTTATTTCGAAATGTTCGGTCTGCGCCATGAACCCGAAATCCACCGATATTGCGGCGGTGGTGTTGTCCACGGCAAGCTTTTTCGCTTCGCCGTTCCAGTCGGTCGCGTCTATATAATAACCGCTGCCGTTTTTGTCGAGCGAAGGAGTAAGATCCACAAAAGATCCGGCGTCGCCGTCGGTCAGAGCGGTGACGAACTTGTCGCCCTTGACCGTTGCGCCGCATTCGTAAAAATACGGGCAGCCATAAGCTATGTTCTTTTCATCAGCCGCAGGCGCGGAGCTTTCATCCTGTTCAGGCGCCGAGCTATGGATTTGTGCGGGATCGGACCCGTCAGCAGGGGTGTTTTTGCAAGAAGTCATGATCATACCTCCTATCAGCAATACGGCGATCAGTAAGCAAATGTGCCTTTTCATATTATTCACCTCAAGTACATCATATCATATCGGCTGCGATAATTCAACGGTTTTTTTGCCTTCGGCTGCTTATTTACTATACCGCTGCGGCAAAAGCGGAATGGATTCGCACATAAAAAGAAGATGTGCGGCGGCTCGTCTTTTTACATGCGTTTCAGCAGTTCCATATCCGTATCCGATATTGTGAAACCGACTTTTGTGTTTTCGAGTATGCGTTCGGGAGTGACGGATTTGGGGATAGTGATCATGCCTAACTAAAACGTGTAGCGGATACACAGCTGCGCTGTGCTTACGCCGTATTTTTCCGCCATGGCTTTTAGCGAAGCATTCCCGAAAACTTCGCCGTGGCCCAGAGGCGAATACGCTTCCGGCGCGATCTGTTCGGCAAAGCATTTGCTTATAAGCGCGCCGTCGGTATAGCCGGCAAAGCAGGCGAACTGGTTCACCATGGGGCGGACTTTTGCGGCCGTAAGTATGTTGTCGATATCCCATTCGTTGAAATTCGAAACGCCGATGGCGCGTACGAGCCCCGCGTCGTATGCTTCTTCAAGCGCTTTCCAGACCGCGCGGTTTTCCTGCGGATAGCGGTACTCGTCGCCGTATTCGTTCCAGGGCTGCGGGCAGTGGATCAGCATAAGGTCTATATAGCCAAGGCCGCATTCCGAAAGAGAGTTTTTTATAGAATCTGCGGCTTGCCGGTATGATTTGTATTCCGCCATCACCTTTGACGTCACGAAGATCTCTTCGCGCGGGACGCCGGAAGTGAGCACACCTTCGCCTACGGCGCGTTCGTTTTCGTACGCCTGGGCGGTATCTATGTGGTGGTAGCCGCATTCTATGGCGGTGCGCACGGCGGCGGCTGTTTTTTCCGCGGGGATAAGGTAAGTGCCGAAACCGAGCCGAGGCACGGTCACTCCGTTGTTAAGTGTATAAAGTTCGTTGTACATGGTCTTGCTCCTCATTTTTTGCTTCTTTTTTTACAACATTATATCATATAGACTGTGCGAATTCAACAACAATATATTCATTGATTTGCGGGCGGATACAAAAGCGGAGCGTATCATACCCCCGCTGCCGCAAATGGCGTCTGAATTGAAAAACGCCTCGCAAAAGCGAGGCGTTTCCTGGCAGGGATAGCTGGGCTCGAACCAGCGATGCAGGAGTCAAAGTCCTGTGCCTTAACCACTTGGCTACATCCCTGTATGTT
>CACYCI010000095.1 GCA_902772845.1 uncultured Ruminococcus sp. | reverse complement strand
TTACGCCTTCCACGCTCACGCCAAGGATTTCCACATCAAATCCGGCAACGGCGATAACCCCGGCGACGGTTTCTTCATGTCCCGCGGCGGCAACTATCTGCGCGGCGCAATAATCGGCCACGGCGATGTTCCCGTCAAACAGTGCGTAAACGCTCTTCGCAGAGCGGGTTACGACGGTTATCTTATGATCGAATTCGAAGGCATGGAAGATCCCCTTGTGGGCGTTTCCGTAGGCCTGAAGAATCTCAAAAAGATAGTCGGCTGACTTTTTCCGATATATCTGACTGCCCGCATTTTGCGGGCAGTCAGATACGGCTTTATTATAAGTATGAAAGACGAAAAACGTGTACTTCTGTTAAAACGAATAGCGCGTGTGACGCTGCGGGTGCTCCTTGTGTGCCTCGTACTTTTTCTTGCCGTCACTGCGGTAAAGGCGATCTTCCGCAAAAAGATTCCGACGCGCGTCGTTGACGAAAGCATACGCTTTTCCGAACCCGACTACGACGCCGATATTTTTTCCGATCCCATGTACGTTTCCAAGGAACGGAACATTTATTGGAGTGAATACGGCAACACCGTGCTCTTGGGCGAATCCTGCCCCGAATCGCTCCGCTGGCACGGGATCGCAGATGCGTCATATTATCTTGCGGCGGGCGCCGAGCAGGCGTTTTTTCGCGAATTTTTCATTTGCCTTATAAAAGGCGACAGCCAGAACTACAAGTCGTTTTTCACAGATAGCTTTTTCAGCAACTACACCGTTCCGGATACATTCACTCCGCAGAAGATCTACGATATTTCCGTAGAGGTGGTCAACCGCGCGCCCGGCGAAGACGGCTCATCTGTAACTTCTTCGTTTATATTGCGCTACCGCATAATGAATAATAACGGCACTTACCGCGGCGACGTCGAATCTGACGCCGTACGTCCCGTTTACATTACTACGGTATATCGCTCCGGGGCGGTCCGTATAGATTCCATCGCGTATTACGAAGGAGTCAAACGTAACGGCAAATAACAGATCAAGGAAGTTCCTATTTAATGAACGAAAACGTATATACCCAAAAAAAGCTGTTATATATCATAATAATGACGATCCTTGCCGTCGTGCTCCTTGTTTTAGCGGCGGTCGCGGGTTTTACTTCGGGCAACGGCCCGGAACTCTCGCAGCCGACGTCGTCCGACGGGTCTGAAATCAGCTCGGTTTCAGAAGAGGGGCTTTTGTCGGATCCGGAGCTATCGTCAGATGAAGATGATCCTTCGCTTCCTTCCGAAGGATCTTCCGTCCCCGATACGTCTTCCGTTTCGGAGCCGTACCCTGCGGAATCGTCAGAACCGGTCTCTGAGATCAGCGCGGAAGAAAGCTCTTCCGAAATATCCGAAGAGCCGTCCGAAGAGACTTCCGGCCAAGGCATACCCGAATGGAAACCGTATACCGTAAAAACCACCGGTAAAGCCGCCAACGGCAAGGCCTTCCCGTCTGCAAAAGCAGATTCCGTTTCTGCCGAATATGTTGCGGTATATAACGTCACCAAGGGCGAATTCATTTACGTCAAAAACGGCGGTGCCAAAGCGTATCCCGCTTCCATGACAAAGCTTATCACCGCTATGCTTGCCGAAAAATACCTTGACAAAGACGAAGAGATCGTCGTCGGCAAGGAGATCGAACTCGTCAAGCCGCATTCAAGTCTGGCTTACCTTTACGTCAACGAAAAGCTGCCGCTCGAAACAGTCTTAGACGCGATGCTGTTGCCTTCTGGAAACGACGCCGCTTACGTTGTCGGCGTGAACGTCGGCAGGAAGCTTTTGGGGGACCCGAACGCTTCGCTCGAAGCGTGCCTCGAAGCTTTCTGCAAAGAAGCCAACCGGTTCGTTTCGGCGCTCGGCTGCAAGCACACTCATATCACTTGCCCGGATGGCTTTCATGATGACGCTCATTATTCCACTGCCGCAGATTTTGCGCTCATTTCCGCCGAAGTCGTAAAGAACTATCCGCTCGTTAAAAAGGTGTGCGCAAAAAAGCGCGCCAAGGACGGGTATAAGCTCGATTGGACCAACACCAACAATATGCTCGAGTATTCCTATGTAAACGGCTTGAAAACAGGCAGCACCGGCGAAGCGGGCTACTGTATCTCTATAAGCGCTCGAGCAGAGGATACCGATATTATCATAATAATCATGAATTGTAAAACGGCTGCCGCACGCACCTCGGACGCAAAGACGCTTCTAAGCTGCGCTTTCGGCTGGTATTGAACCGATTATATTTTGCCATGCGCAAAAGCGTATGGCTCGATATAAAATTTTGAAAGGAGTTTTGTTATGAAACTTAAAACCATTTGCTTGCTTCTCGTGCTGATCATGGTCGTTTCGCTCGTCGCGGTCTCCTGCGGCAAGGAACCTGAACCCGGCAACACGTCGGCAGACAACACTTCGGCCACTCAGGAAAATTCCAAACCTGCCGAAACCGAATCATCCGCCGAAGAAACTTCACAGGCGCTCGTTCCCGGGTTGGATCCTTCCGGACTCAACCTCAATGGCAAGACTTTCAAGATCCTCGCCATGAACAACAACCAGCTTTACCAGGTCGAACAGATCATCGGTTATTACAGACCTGAAGGCAACGAGGAACTCGAAGACGACCCTGTCAAAACCGAGATCCAGAACCGCAATAACAAGATATTCGATGAATACGGTATAACCATCGAAGTCGAAGCGTTCGGGGGCTACGATACTTTCGTTACCAAGATCAAGAACGACTTTATGGATCCCGATGTCGATTATCAGGCATTCTGCGGCGGCGCAAACTTCCTCGCACCGCTCACTATCGAAGGCTATACGCTCGACTTCTACGGAATGGGTGATGATTCTTACCTCCGTCTCGACGAAGAGTGGTGGGACCCCGTCACTCAGGGCCAAATGTCTATCGGCGGCCACCTCTTCATGATCAACGGCGACCTGCTGCTCACCGACGACGAAAACACCAAATGTATGTTCTTCAATAAAGACATCGTCGAAAACCATTTCGGCCAGAGCGACGCTTTCGCAAAGCATCCGTATCAGCTCGTTCGCGACAATGAATGGACTCTCGACATCATGTACGAAATGATGAAAGAAGCTGCTGTCGATAACGATAACGGCAAAATGGATTACAATGGCGAAGACATCTGGGGCCTCGTAGGCGTTTCGTTCGATACTTATATGCTCGTTATGGGTTCCGGCCTTGCACAGGTCAAAAAAGACAAAGACGACCTTCCCGTATTTGCTATGCGTGACGAAGCCAACAAGAACGCGTTCTTCAAAGTCAACGAAATGGTCGCCGACAAAGATAGAACTCTGTTCGTAGAAGACTATTTCAGATGGGACGACGCCGAAGGTAAAGTCGTGACCGAGCAGTTCTTCAACGGCAAGGCGCTCTTTATGACCGGTTCCATCGCCACTATCAACGGCGATAAACTCCGCAACGCCGATATCCACTACGGCATACTTCCCATGCCCAAATACAATAAGGAACAGGAAAACTATTCTTCCACGGTCAACCCGTATCACTTCGGTATCCTCTGCATACCCGCATGGGTGACCCAGGACCAGATCCCCGAGATCACCTTCACGCTCGAAGCTATGGCGTATCTCAGCCGTCAGGACGTCACCAGAGAATACTATGATAAGACCCTCAAACTCAAACGTTTCCAGGATGACGACGACTCTTCCGAGATCCTCGACGTCATTTTCAGAAACCGCCTTGTCGATATCTCCGTTATATTCAACTGGGCAGATTGCATCCAGTACTATAACATACTCCGCAAGCAGGGAAGCGACAGCATCGAATCCTTCCTGCAGGGCAAAGAGGGTCAGTTCAATTCCGAAATGGAAAACACCATCAACAATCTTAACCAGATAAACGAATAACGTTCGTTTCCGCGCGGCCGGGCAAATGCCCGGCCGTACTTTTTTTGTTCTTTTTCATTTATTCTGTTGATAAAACGAAAAGTTTGTGCTACAATGTGGCAGAGGTGATTTATATGGCAAACAGACTGACAAGTCTTACCGTAAACAATACGCTCACAGCTGAAAATTACGCAGCAATTCATGACGCCGGTATCGATTGCGTCGAAATATCCTTGAACGATTATATGTATGACACGCTCGACATAGATCAGGTCGTGCGGCTCGCTTCCGAAGCGGGCGTCAGAGTTCGCAGCTTCCATCTGCGCTATTATCCGTTCGAAAAGATCGATATTTCTAACACTAACGAAGAAACTCGCGCTTTTTCTGTGGAATATCAAATGTCTTTTATAAAAAAGGTCTCTCTTGCCGGGGTGCATTTGTTTGTTATACATGCCAGCGGAGAACCTATTGCGGATGCTGATCGCCCCGCAAAGCTCGCGGCGGCAAAACGTTCGCTCAAAGAACTAGCCGAATACGCCGACTCTTTCGGTTCTGTTATAGCGGTAGAAGATCTTCCGCGCACATGCCTTGGCAACTGCTCCGATGAATTGCTCGATCTTATTTCCGCAGACCCACGTCTGCGCGTTACGTTTGACGTGAACCATCTGCTCAAAGAATCGCACCGCGATTTTGTAAAGAAGATCGGCAAATATATAGTAAACACCCATTTTTCGGACTACGATTTCACAGACGAGCGCCATTGGCTTCCCGGCGAAGGCGATATAAATTGGGTCGAGCTTATGGATCTGCTCGATGAAGCGGGTTATGAAGGCGCGATCAATTACGAGCTTTCGCTTACAAAGGACGCGCGTTTCCTCACCCGCGAACGCAAGCTCGAATATGCTGATATCAAGAAAAACCACGTTTCGCTCGAAAACAGGACAAAACCCGAAACGTTCTGCACCCGGCTTTGATATATGATCCGCGTTAAAAACATTACGCTTCCGATCGGTTTTGATGAACGCGAATGCTTGAACCGTCTGCGCTCTGTACTGGGCGCCGAAGGCGGTACGGAATTTGAATACGAGCTTGTGCACTTATCGCTCGATTGCCGCGGAAGACGCGCTCCGCATTATGTTTGCACTTTCGATATTACTTCGCCGCACGAGCAGAAACTTTACGCGTATGCTTCGTCGCACGGCGTTGAATGCGTTTATCCGTATAACGCGTTGCATTACGTCTTTCCGTCGTCAACGTTCAGTTCGCAAAAACGGCCCGTCGTCGTCGGCTTCGGCCCCGCGGGGATCTTCTGCGCGCTGATGCTTGCGGAAAACGGATTTGGCCCTGTAATAATAGAACGCGGTGATGATTTAGATACGCGTGCGCGTAAGACCGAACGCTTTTTTGCAACCGGCGAACTCGATACCGAAAGCAATATACAGTTCGGCGAAGGCGGCGCCGGCGCTTTTTCGGACGGAAAGCTGACTACGCTTATAAAAGACAAGGACTCGCGCTGCGCATATATTTTGCGCCGCTTTGTCGAATTCGGCGCTCCGGAAGATATCGTTTTCGCCGCGCATCCGCATATAGGCACCGACGTACTGCGCGTAGTCATAAAGAACATACGGGAGCATATCAAAAAGCTCGGCGGCACTTTCCGTTTCGGTACGCGTTTTGATTCCGTCTTATCACAAAGCGGCGCGCTTTGCGGTATCAAGCTTGCGGACGGAGAAACGTTAGATACTGACGCTGTGTTCCTTTGCGTTGGCCATTCCGCGCGCGACGTGTTCCGTTCTCTTAACAAAAGCGGCGTTTTAATGGAACGCAAACCGTTTTCGGTAGGCGTTCGCATAGAACATTTGCAGTCGACTATAAACAAAGCGCGCTATCATTCGTACGCTTTCGATCCGCGCCTGCCCGCGGCGGAATATAAAGCCGCCGTTCACACTCCCTGCGGAAGGACTCTTTACACGTTTTGCATGTGTCCGGGCGGTTTCGTCACGGCCGCAGCGAGCGAAGAAGGCGGAGTAGTCACCAACGGAATGAGTTTTCGTGCGCGAAACGGTAAAAACGCCAACTCCGCGCTGCTTGTCAGCGTTCAGCCGCAGGACCTTAAAGACGATTCGCTTTTTGCGGGCGTCGAATTCCAGCGGGAACTCGAACGCGCAGCGTTTGAACTCGGCGGCGGCTCATATAAAGCGCCGGCTCAGGTATACGCGGATTTTGCCAAAGGCGTGCCCACGGTAGCTTTCGGCAAAGTGAGCCCCACTTATTCTCGCGGCGTCACTCCGTGCTGCCTTGCAAAAGCGCTCCCGGCCTTCGTTCGGATCACGCTTGCGCAGGGAATACCTATGATAGATGATCTCATTCCCGGTTTCGCGTCTCCCGACGCGGTCATTACCGGTGTGGAAAGCCGCAGCACCTGTCCGCTGCGGATAGTCAGAGATCAAAACACCTTGCAATCTTCACTGCGCGGGCTTTACCCCGTCGGCGAAGGCGCCGGTTACGCCGGCGGAATAATGTCGGCTGCGGCCGACGGAATCAAATGCGCGGAAGCGTATGCATTATCAGGAGATCAAAAATGACTCAATTCAAACTGACCGATTCGCTTTTTAAGCTCCGCTCGGATACTTCGTTCGAGAATATCCCCGCCGTGAGTTCCGTCAAGACAGTAAAAAACCGTTCCGCTTCGTTTCAGATCGTATTGCTTTCAGATTCCGATTGCGCTGTAAGATGCGGCGATGAGCTCTATTTTCCTCAGCGCTGCGGAGGGTACGAATACCGTTTTGAAATACTGTCACCGTATAATACCAACATATATCCCGAATATTACATTCCTGACGACGTCGGGTCATGCTGCGACGTGATCGGCTCGGAAAAACACTGCGACGTGCGCGCCGATTCTCCTGCCGCTTTCTGGGTGGACGTTGACATAACTAAAAACTCCGTATCCGCGAAATGTGTGCTTAAAGTGTTCCGCTCTTCAATGTTTTCAGATGAAGAGCTGTTTTACGAAACTTCGGTAGACGTTGAAGTGGTTGACATAACTCTTCCCGACGCCGCGGATTTCAAGTTCTATCTCGACCTTTGGCAGCACAGCTCGAACATTGCGCGCAAACACGAAACTCCGCTTTTTTCCGAAGAGCATTTTGAAGTTCTTGAAAGCTACGTCAAATCGCTCGCATATCTCGGGCAAAAAGCCGTCACTATCGTCGTTTCCGAGATCCCGTGGTCCGGTCAAGGCTGCGCAAAAGCTCCCGAAAACGCTAACCTGTATGAGTATTCCATGGTGCGCGTCACCAAGACACGTTCGGGCAGATTCGAATACGATCATTCCGCAATGCTCAGGTATATAGATCTCTGCTTTGCAAACGGTATCGATAAAGAGATATCCGTTTACGGGCTCGTGAACGTCTGGAACGGCGACGCCGAACACGGCTTCAAAAAGCCGGCTCCACGGTATCCTGACGGTTTGCGAATACGATATTACGACGAATCGTCCGGCACGTATAAGTTCATGCACCGTTCAAAGGATATCGACAGTTATATCCGCGCTCTTGAGCGCTGTTTCATACGCGCCGGCCTTATAGATAAGGTCCGTATCGCCGCCGACGAACCTGCCGATATCGAAGCATACAGGCGTTCCGTATCGCGTCTGCATTCCGTGGCTCCGTCTTTCGTAATGAAAGCAGCCATAAATCATGCGGAATTTATCCCTGAATTCGGCGACGTCATCAGCGATTTCGTGCCGTTCATTTCCTGTGTTTCTTCGCAGTATAAGACGATCAAAAGTTATCTCGGGACTCCGGGCAAACGCTTTTTGTGGTATGTCTGCTGCTATCCGTTCTATCCGAACACTTTCATGCGGAACGAGCTTTGCGAATCACTTTTCTTTGCCGTGCTCACTTCTTATATGAATTTTGACGGCTTCCTGCGCTGGAGCTACACCGTTTTCCCGGACGATCCGCGCACAAGCGTCAAATATGGCATTTTCCCGTGCGGCGATATGAATTTGGTTTATCCTTCGCGCGGGGGGAGAGTCCTGCTTTCGCTGCGCTATAAAGCCATGCGCCGCGCTGCCGAGCTTTTCGAGCTCATGTACATGGCAAAACAAAAGGCGTCGGACGAAGAAATGCGTTCCCTTTATTCTTTGGTTATGCGCACTTTCGATATAGAGACCTATTTTACGCCCGATACTGTCCTGGAAAAAGAAAAAATGCTTTCTGCGGATTTCCGCGATTACGAAGAATTAGAAAGCAAACTATATGATATCATCCGGAGGTAACCCATTTATCATGGAACAGCTTCATAAATCTGTGCTGAACGAATTTGCCCTTTCGTCATCCGCCGCGTCCTGCGAACGCTACGGCAGCGGGCATATAAATCAAACTTTTCTCGTCAAATGCGAAAACGGCGAATCCTACATCCTTCAAAAGATCAACGAACGCATTTTCACGCGACCCGACTTGCTCATGAACAATATCTGCGCCGTATGCGGCCATATCGCTTCGCGCAGCGACGACCCCCGTTCGCACATGACGGTCGTTCTGACGCGTCAAGGCAAACCGTTGCTCGAAAACGCCGACGGTTACTGGCGCGTGTACGAATTCGTAAAAGACAGCATTTGCCTGGACAAAGCGGAATCCAAAGAAGATTTTTACCAGTCCGCCTGCGGATTCGGCAATTTCCAGCGTATGCTTTCGGATTTCGACGCTTCTGTCCTTTACGAGCCGATCAAGGATTTTCATAACACGCCTAAACGCTTTGAACACTTTTTGCAGGTACTCGCCGAAGATAAGCTCGGCAGGGCAAAAAAAGCTAAGGAAGAGATCGCGTTTGCGCTTGCGCAGCAGAAATACGCTTCCGTCTGCACGGATGCGTTCAACGCCGGTAAGCTTCCGCTCCGCGTGACACATAACGACACAAAGCTGAATAATGTGCTGCTGGACAAAACCACCCGTAAAGCGCTGTGCGTTATCGATCTCGACACCGTGATGCCCGGCCTTTCCGTAAACGATTTCGGCGATTCCATCCGGTTCGGCGCAAGCAGCGCTTCCGAAGACGAACCGGATCTTCGTAAGGTCCGCTTCGTGCCCGATCTCTACCGCACATATTCAGAAGGATTCATTTCCGCGTGCGGCGGTTCGCTGACTCAGGATGAGTTGCGTATGCTGCCGTGGGGCGCCATCCTTATGACGCTCGAATGCGGCGTGCGCTTCCTCACCGATTATCTGGAAGGCGACGTCTATTTCCGTATAAGCAAACCTGACCATAATCTCTTAAGGACCCGTACTCAGTTCAAGCTTGTTCGCGATATGGAAGATAAGCTCGACTGGATGACGGATACGGTCGTATCGGTATAAACAAAAAACCGCTTTGCGCTATCGGCGCAAAGCGGCTTTTCTTTTATTGGAAAATGACGGCTATATATCCTGTGGTAGCAAATCTTTCTCGCTCGCATATTATTTCCGCGCCGGTTTCCTCGGCAACCGTTTCAAACGGGGCGTCGGCGGCTGTTAAAGCGTAGTACGCGTGTTTTGCGCGCACGTCCGCGTTGACGGCGTTCAGCGTGTAGTGCCACGCAGGAAGATCCGGGATCCCGTCCCTTAAAGGAAGAGGCACGGCGTATATCTTCTTTCTTTCGGGCGTCAGAACGTATTTTTGCTTTGCGTAACGAAAACCGCGTGCGCTTGCCGCCGCAATTCCCAGGCGGTACGCCAGCGCGTTGGCATATTCTGCTTTGACGGCAGGGAAATCATCTGAAAACGCGGTCGAAACCGCCGCCGCCTGTCTGGCGAACGAATAAAGGCAGCCGCGCCGATAATCCTCACTGTCAGTTACTTCGCACGCTCCGCAAGGTCGGGCGTCGTCAAATTCATAGCGCGGCGCGGAAAGATACTCTTCGCCGTCTTTCAAAAAGCTTATCATACCGTCGCACGTCACAATACCGCATTCGCAAAGCCCTGACATGTACTTTTTTATTTTTTTCAGTCTGCCCGGTCCGAAATAGCGCGGAAGGACAAAAAACGCATTTTCGGCGATTTCCGCTACCGAATCACCGCCGGCCGCAGTTACGTCTATGCAAAAGCCAAAACATTTTTCGATCAGCGCCGCGACCGACGTGACGCATCTGTTCAGCCGTATCCCAAGACGGCGGGGATCGTCTGCGATTTTTACGGCGTAGATGATGTCGCCCGGATAAAAACGGCTGAATTTGTCGCGGCAGAACGTAAATTCGTCCATATCACAAGGGCGTATAACGCCGTCGTCGCTGCAAACGCGTTGAAATACGCGTTCTGCTACCGCACGCAGCGTTTCGTTGCGGAAACAGACAGATCCGTACGGCGCGTAAAGACGGCTCACGGCGCCCGAAGGCGCAAGCAATTCATACAGTTCTTGCGTCATTTTATTTCCTCACAAATCAAAGCGCCGTCAAATCCGACCACACGGCATTCGATATAGTCTCCGGCGCGGGCGGCGGGATCTGGGAAGTACGCTTCCATAAAACCGTCTGTGTGTCCGTGCGCGCACGTTCCGTCGTTTTTTTCAACGAGCACGGTTTCTATGTGCCCCAAAAGAGATACCGCTATGGCTTTTTTGTTTTCGTCGGAAACGCCTATCATAAGCGCATTGCGCGCTTTTTTTACGGCTTCGGGAACCTGACAGGGCATTGAGGCGGCGTCGGTAAAAGGCCGCGGCGAATACGGGAACGCGTGCACGTGCATCAGCCGCGCTTCTTTTGCAAACCTTAAACTCTGCTCGAAATCGCTTTCGGTTTCGCCCGGAAAACCCGAAATCATATCGGCCGTGATCTTTATACCGGGTATGTTTGAATACAGCGAATCCACGACTTCGCGCAGCTTATTTGCCCCGTACGGGCGGCGCATTGCTTTAAGTACGCTGTCGCTTGCCGACTGAACTGAAAGGTGCACATGCTTGCATATTTTTTGAGTATCTCTTATGACCTTAACGAAAGCGGGAGTGACTGTGTTGGGGTTCAGCGAACCAAGCCGTATCCGTTTTATGCTTTCGATATCCGCCGCCTTTTGAATCAGACGGCATAGCGCGTTCGATCCGTAATCCGAAACTTCAATTCCTGTGAAAATAAGCTCCGAAACGCCCTCGCCGGCAAGCCGCATACATTCTGCAAGTATATCGGCTTCCGGGCGGGCGTACGCTCTTCCGCGAAGCCGCGGTATAACGCAGTAAGCGCATTTGCCGTTACATCCGTCTTCTATTTTGACGTAAGCGCGGTATCTTTCGTTGGGGAGCGCACCGGTCGTACCAATGCGCAGCGGCTCGTATGCCGATTTCACCGCGTATACGGCTTCGGCGCCTTCGCATATTTCAAGTATCCTGTCGCGCATGCTGCATCCGCCGCACCAAAGCACGTTTGCCGGCATATCTTCGGTAAGGCGGCAAAGCTCCGCATAACATCCGGTCACAACCACTCCGGCGCTCAAACGCGAAGCGCGCGCAATAGCGTTCCGCGACTTTTTTTCACTTTCTTTTGTGACAGCGCAGGTGTTTATAATGCAAAAATCACATTTTTTACCGAACGCGACTTCGCTGTAGCCGCGGTTGGCGAACTGTTCACGTATCGCCTGTATCTCGTATTGGTTCACTCGGCAGCCGAGCGTGCAAAATGACACTGTTTTCATTTGTCGTTTTCCTTGCGGGCTTTTTCCAGCAGGATAACGTATTCCTGCTCTTTAAGGTTTTGATTTATATATTCCGTCAACGTCTTTGCGGAAACCGAATCGGGCAGTCCGAGCTCCGCGCAAAGCGCTTTTCTTATGCTTGCGCTGTTTTTCCCACCTGTAAGGGAGTCGGAATACGCGCGCGCACTTGTCAAAAACTCATCTTTTGCCTCTTTGTCGCGCCCGACGGCATAGGGGAGAAGCAAATTGTACAGTACGTCTTCATCCGTGCTTTCTATACCCAGCACTTTGTCTTTGCAAACGTGGTTCCGGCGCGAATCGCTGCCTTTTACCGGCGGCGCAAAAACGTTGAAAATGTTTACGCCGCCGAGCAGAGTCTTAAGTTTGCCGCGTATAAAAGTCCCGGCTTTGTCGGGATCGGTAAGCAGAATGATCCCGTTTTTCCCGTAAAGACGCAGCGTTTCTATCGTCTTTTCGTTCTTAAAAGCCGAAAATCCGCTGAGCACGATTATATGCGAATCTATAACGTTTGAAAGCCGTATCTTGTCGTACTTGCCTTCGACCGCGACCGGGTATTTCAATGTGAGTTTATCTCTTTGCATATGACATTATCCTGTAAAGCGTTATCTCTATGACCGTGTACGGGTCGGAAGCGCCCGTTTTGACCTCCGCGTCGCATCTGCGGCATTCTTCAACGGCTTTTGCAGCGGCTTCAGCGGAAAAGTTTTTCATCGCGCCGCAAATGCGGTTGTACTGCCAATCTGCCATGCCGAGCGTCTTCTTTATGGCAGAAGGCGATATACCGGAGCCGATGGCTTTTTTTACGCTCAGTATATCGGTAAAATAATTTGCGACAGTTCCAGATATCATCTCCGGCGCGATCTTTGAAAACACCAGCCCGTCGTAGACTTTTTTGAGCCGTGCGGCGTCGGCTACGCCCAGAGAATTGATGATATCGTACAACTTATAATCGCTGTTTTCACAGCAGACGAGCTTTACGTCATCTATGTCGAGCGGCGTTCCGTTGTAATACGAGCAAAGCTTGTCTATTTCGCCGTTGAGGATATACATATCGTTCCCGCAGTATTCCGGCAGAAATTCCGCGCCTCTGCGGGTGATCTCGGCTGAGCAGCTCTGAAAATGGCGCATTATCCATTGAGTCAGACGTGCGCCGGTCTGCTTTTCAAAATTCACTCTCACGCACGAATCGCAGAAAAAGTCCAAAAGCTCGTTTGCTCCGGGTTTACGCTTTATAAAAGCGTCTTCGGCGAGCTCGCCGGAACGGTATATGAATACGACCGCCACTCCTTCTGGTATCTCAGAAAGAATATCCAGATACGCGGCGACGTCGCTTTGCGGCGCGTTCAACGGAAAGCCGTTGATCTCTATAACTTTCCACGGCGAAACAAAAGAAGGCGTGTCTATGGCGTCTGAAAGTTCCTGCGCTGAGATCGTGTCCGGGTCGAACACGACGTTGGCGTAATCGGCGGCGGAACTGCCGCAAAATTCGCGCAGTTTGCGCAAATAGTGGTCTTTCGTGTATTCTTCTTCGCCGTAGAAAACGTAAACGCCGGTAATGTCTTTGGATTTGAGTTTGGCGGTCAGATCTTCTGCCGACATGATTTCACCTTCCTTCGGTTCAGGGTATCAGCGAAACGCATTCGTTCCGCCGTATGAATGTGGTATTTCCCGCAGGGAATTGTTCGGCAACGCAGTAATACTGCGCCAGCATATCTATACTGCCTTTCGGCTTTGGGTAATAAGCCGAAGGCAATACGATCTTATCGTATTCGTGAGCGCCGTCGTATATGTATTTTTTCGCTATACATATGTTTCCGTTACCGCATCGTATGACAACTGCCGTCTTGTCTGCAGTTACAGACATATCGCCTATCCTTACAAACAGCCGGTCGTACGTGCTGACAGCGACGCATTCGGACCTTGCTGCGTTAAGCGCATATTCAAATAATTCGGTGCTCTTGCCGTTATCCCCGGAAGGGATCGGGATATACACCTCGTCTGTGCCGTAGACTTTTGCAAAGTAACGTATCAGCTTTGGAGTGTTCTTTCCGACCGAAGTTATGACCAGCGTTTTACAGACGGAAAAGCCGGAAGCGTAAATGGTATCGGTCGCTCCGTACGCGCTGCCGCTGTCTATGTACGCGCACGCACCTCCGCTCGCGACTGCGACCCCGAATCCGCCGAAAGAATCGCAGTACCATACGGAATCTTTCCGAAACGCAGAAGTGAGCAAAACTGAAACTATAAGCATTAGCGGTATAGCCGCGCAACAAATGCGGAAAGCGATCTTTCGGTGATTCTTTCTGACCGTGAGATATGTCAAAGCCGCAACGGCGCATACGGCGCAGATAACAGGCACTGCGGGAGGGTAGAAAGGCTGCGACGCAAACGGCAGCTTTGCTATAAGGCGTACTGCTTTTATAAAAATTCCGGAAATGAAAGATACGATAACTCCGACCGCTTCTCCGGCAAACGGTAAAACGGCGGAAATGATGCAAAACAGGTATGAAGTCCCAAGCAGAAGCGGGAACAGCAGTACGCACAGCATGGTCGAAAGCGGCGAATACAGCGAAAAGCTCCCGAAGTTATACAATATCGCCGGCAGGGTGAAAATAACCACAGCGACAGACGTTACAAACGGAGTCACAAACAGCGATCTTGTAAATCTCGCAAGGCGCGAAACACCGCCGGATTCGTACGAATTTCCTACGCAGATCATCCCGAGAGTACAAAGAAACGAAAGCTGCAGCGAAAGGGATACTGTGGCGAACGGATCGATCACCGTAATAAGTCCCAACGCCGCAAAAAGGGATGTGAAAGGATCGTTACGCGCGGAAAAAGCGGAAGCCAAAAAAGCAAAGCAGAGCATAAGGCCGGACCTTACCGCAGAATACGGAAAGTCAGCTACGGCGCAGAAACAGTACACCGCCGCGCAACCGGCGGCCGCGCATACATATCTGTTTCTGACTGCCCGCTTAATAAGCGAATACAACAGCATAACGACTACCGAAAGGTGCAGGCCTGATACCGCAAGCACATGGGACGCGCCCGCTTTTGAAAACAGCGCGCTGTCTTCCGGGCTTATCCCGGATCTGTCGGCCACCGTGACCGCTTTTACGAACCAGGCGGCGTCGGGGTCAAGGTATCTGTCGCACAAATCGGCAACGCCGCGGCGTATACCAGCGAAAAAAGATCCGCTGCGTCCTGCGAAAACGGTTTTGCCGCTGAAAGTATAAAACTCGCCGCGCGCTATCTGTGTGGGACTGTCTGTCGGAGTAAAAACGCCGTCGCATCGGACTATGTCGCCGCAGCGGATATCTGTATCGTCCGGCAGATAGATCTTTATGCCGTAAGAAGGCCCGATAGTTCCGCCGCTTACCGGGCGTGCGGTAGCGCCTTTGCCGGAAAAATAATTCGTTACAGAATCTACCTCTGCATAGATCGTGCCTTCGTATTTCTGTTCGGGCAGACGCACTGACGTATATATCTTTGCGTATGTGAACCCGAGCAGAGGAAGAAGCGCCAATATCAGCGCTGTTCTTATACGAAGAAACCGTATCGTACCGACAAGACAGCACGATACGGTGAGCGCGACAAAGCAAAGCGGGAAGATCGTGCTGCCCGTCGATACCGTGATATACGCGGCGCCGGAAAACATCAGAACGCCGATTGAAAGAAGACGGTTGCGGATCAGAAGCGATCAGTCCTTTGTTTTCAGTTGAGTTTGACTGCGAGCTTTGTGCCGCCGAGAAGATGGAAATGCAGATGTTTTACCGTCTGCCCGCCGTCTTCGCCGACGTTGGTTATAACGCGGTAACCGTTTTCGAGCCCGCATATCTTAGCGATCTCGGGTATCGCTTTGAGCACTTCGGCGACAGCGCATACGTTGCCGGCGTCGATATCGTCGATCGAAGAAATGTGCGTTTTCGGTACGATAAGCACATGGACCGGCGCATTCGGATTTATGTCCTTGAACGCATATACGTGTTCGTTTTCAAACACTTTTGCGGAAGGGATATCTCCCTTAATGATACTGCAGAAAAGGCATTCCATATATCATTCTCCTATCTGTGAACGGATGACGCCGTCGATAGCGGCGAGCGCGTCGGGAAGTTTTTCAGGGAGCTTTCCGCCGCAGGAAGCGCTGTCGGGTCTGCCGCCTCCGCCGCCGCCCACTATGGGTGCTATTGCGGAAAGCAGCTTGCCTGCGTTGGCCTGCTTGGCAAGAGCGGGTTTTCCGCAGCGTGCGGTGAACATTACTTTGCCATCGTTGACCGTGGCGAATACGGCTACGCATTCGGGATGTTTGTCGAGCAGAGAATCCGCCGCGCTGCGCAGCGTATCCACGGGGATGCCTTCAAACGCGGCTTTGACTATTTTGAGCCCGCCTATTTCGGGAGCAACGGCGTAAGCGTCGTTTATCTTCGCCACAGCGGCTCCGGCATTTGCGGCTTCCAACGCTTTTTTAACGTCGCGCAGTTCGTTCATAACGGCTTCAGCCCTGTGTTCCAACTCGTTGAGATTGGGCGCTTTAAGAGACGAAGCGACGTTTTCGACCAGCTTCTTATCTGCGTAGATCTGTTCGAGCACGTTCATACCGGTTATGATCTCGATCCTTCTAACGCCGGCGGCTACAGAGGATTCCGAAACGATACGCATAAGTCCCGCTTTTGCAGTGTTGTCGAGATGCGTGCCGCCGCAGAGTTCGGCGGAGAAATCGCCCATGCGTATCACGCGTACAGTGTCGCCGTATTTTTCGCCGAACAGCGCCATTGCGCCGGTCTTCTTGGCTTCTTCTACAGGCATTTCGGTGCAGGTGATGACGTCGCCTTTGAGTATTTCTTCGTTCACAAGCTTTTCTATCTGCAACAGCTCGTCCTTTGTGACTGCCTGCTGATGCGTAAAGTCAAACCTGCCTATGCGCGCGTCCACGTAAGAACCCGCCTGCTCAACGTGCGTCCCAAGCACTTTGCGGAGCGCCGCCTGAAGCAAATGAACAGTAGAATGGTTGCGTGCTATAGCTGCGCGACGTGCGGTATCTATCTGCGCGTGCGCCTTGCCTAAAGCGATCTCGCCTTCGATAATAGTCCCGGTGTGAATGAACTGCCCGTTGGGCGTTTTCTTGGTGTCGTTTACGGCAAAAGTGCCGGTCGCGGTCTTTATAAAGCCCGTGTCGCCTACCTGTCCGCCGCTTTCAGCGTAGAAAGGAGTCCTGTCGAGCACAAGCGTGGCGTTGCCGCCGGATGCGAGCGACTGAAGCTCGCTGTCTTTTATTATATAAAGTATCTCGGCGTCGCATTCTGTTTCTTTGTAGCCGACAAATTCGGTCTTGAGCGATTTGTCTATGAGCGCGTTCTCGTCGGTCCAACCGAAATCGCCCAGAGCCAGACGCGCGTCTCGCGCTTTCTTGCGCTGCTCCTGCATAAGAGCTTTAAAGCCCTCTTCATCGACTTCGAGCCCCTGCTCGTCGGCAAGCTCTTTGGTCAGATCGATGGGGAAACCGAAAGTATCGTAAAGCTTGAAAACATCCGCGCCGGGGAGCGTTTTTCCGCCTGCGGCTTTAATGTCATCCACTATTTTGTTAAGGATGCTGAGCCCCGAATCGAGCGTCTGGCTGAAACGGGATTCCTCGGCAGCAATAGTCTTCTTTATATATTCGCGGCGTTCCGCAAGGTTGGGATACGCGCCTTCGTTTTCTTTTATGACAGCTTCGCAAAGATCGCACAGGAACGCGCCCTTTATTCCGAGAAGTCTGCCGTGGCGCGCTGCGCGGCGCAGCACACGACGCAGGATATATCCGCGCCCTTCGTTGGAAGGAAGCACGCCGTCGCCTATGAGGAAGGTCGCCGTGCGGATATGGTCGGTTATAACGCGGAGCGAAACGTCGGTCTTGCCGCTTCCTCCGGTGTATTTGACGCCGGCTATTTCCGAAAGTCTGAGCATTATGTTGCGGACGGTATCCACTTCAAAGAGATTCCCTACGTCCTGCATAACGCATGCGAGACGTTCAAGCCCCATGCCGGTATCGATATTCGGATGCGCAAGACGCGTATAGTTGCCGTTACCGTCGCCGTCGAACTGCGTGAACACAATGTTCCATATCTCAATATATCTGTCGCAGTCGCAGCCAAAATGGCAGTCCGGCTTTCCGCAGCCGTATTTTTCGCCGCGGTCGAAATGGATCTCGCTGCACGGTCCGCAGGGGCCGGCGCCTATTTCCCAAAAGTTATCTTCTTTGCCCAGTTTATAAATGCGGTCTTCGGGGACGCCTGTCTTCATCCAGATCTCTTTGGCTTCGTCGTCGTCCTGATATACGGTTATATAAAGGCGGTCTTCGGGGATCTCAAGCACTTTGGTCAGGAATTCCCACGCCCAGGGAATGGCTTCGGATTTGAAATAATCGCCGAAAGAGAAGTTGCCCAGCATTTCAAAGAACGTGCCGTGGCGCGCTGTCTTACCGACGTTTTCTATATCGAGCGTGCGAACGCATTTCTGGCAGGTGGTCACGCGCTTGCGCGGGGGGATCTTTTCACCCGTGAAATAGGGCTTGAGCGGCGCCATGCCGGCGTTTATCAGCAAAAGGGAATTGTCGTTCTGGGGGACGAGCGGGAAAGAATCCATACGCAGGTGCCCTTTGGACGCAAAGAATTCAAGATATTTTTCGCGCAGAACGTTTAACGATAATTTTTCCATGTGTTATGCCTTTCGTCTGTTACTACATATAAATTCAGCTTATTATAGCATATATTTTGCAAAAGTCAACCTGATTTTGCTCATTATGCGTCTTTTCGGCGCATTTTTATTCCCGG
>CACYCI010000094.1 GCA_902772845.1 uncultured Ruminococcus sp. | reverse complement strand
GCTTTTCGGCAGCCGATATGAAAAAGCTGCTCATTATCAATAAAGTCGATATCACCGATAAGACCGCCATACTTGAGTTTATTTCCAGGGTGTCAGCGGAATATGAATTCGATTCGGTTATCCCCGTATCTGCTCTGAACGGCGACGGGACAGATATCATAATGCAAGAGCTCAAAAAGTTCCTCGTCCCGTCCCCTCACTTTTTCCCGGACGATCTTTACACCGATCAGCCCGAAAAGCAGATCGTGGCAGAAGTCATCCGCGAAAAGGCGCTCCGCCTCACCGATGATGAGATCCCCCACGGCATCGCTGTGGTCATAGAGGAGTTCAAAGAAAAGAAAGACATCATTTCCATCCGTGCCGAGCTTTTTGTGGAAAAGCAGGGGCACAAGAAGATCATAATAGGCAAAAACGGTGAAATGCTCAAAAAGATCGGCACATATGCAAGGGAAGATCTCGAAAAAATACTCGGCGCACGCATCTTTTTGGATATTTGGGTCAAAGTCAAGGAAAACTGGCGCGACCGTCCGGCTCTGCTCACCAATTTCGGATACGGAGGAAAAGACGAATAAATGGACCGTAAATTCAAAGGAATAGTGATCAAAGAAAAGCCCAGCGGCGAAAAAGGCAAACTGCTGTATGTGCTGACAGAATCCGAAGGTGTGCTGCAAATAAACGCCACCGGCGCGCGCAGCATATCGGCGTCTTACCTGAAATCCGTGCAGCTCTTCGCTTATTCCGAACTTTCGGTTTACGAAAAAAACGGTCGGCGCACGCTCACCGAGGCAACGCTCATAGAAAGCTTTTACGGCATACGCAGCGACCTTTCCGCTCTTGCCGTGGCGTCTTATATGGCGGAACTGTGCTTTCTCGTCTCTATAGCCGAAAACGACGGCCTGCTTTCGCTGTTCCTCAACTGCCTGTACGCACTGGCAAATTCCCTTGCCGAGACCCGAATGATCAAAGCGGTTTTCGAATACTGCCTGTGCGTGACGCTGGGTTTCGCTCCGGATTTTTCGGGCTGCATTTCGTGCGGTAAAGAGGGCGGTCTGTTTTCGTTTGCTGAAAGCGCCGTGTTTTGCCGCGACTGCCTTCCGGAAGGCGAAGACTGCTTTGAACTCGGCCGTGCAGCGGTCAAGGCGCTGAATTATCTTAACCGCTGCGCCAAAAACAAGATACTTTCGTTTTCGCTCGAAGGCGCCGATAAGGATTCGTTCTGCGAATTCTGCGAAAAATATCTGCTGTACGCCGCAGACGTCAGCCCCAAAACGCTCAGTTTTTATAAGGAAATAGAATATGGAATCATTCCTCAAAGCAAAAACGATACTTGAATACGATAAAATAATAGAGATCGCTTCCGGCTTCGTACGCACCGAAAGCGGCAGAGAAGCGATAAGATCGCTTGAACCGAGCGACGACGCCGTGTGCGTCAAGCGCCGCCTTGCCGAGACCGCAAAGGCAAAAGAGATGATATCCAAACGCTCGATGCCTTCGTTCGGGAGCGGCAGGGACGTGATACCGTCAGTCGAACGCGCCGTTAAGGGAGCAACGCTCACCCCGCGTGAACTCCTTGACATACAGTCGCTCCTCCGCAGCGCTTCCGCGATCCGCGCTTATCCTTCGCGCGGGGAAGATCTCGGGACGCTCGAACAGTATTTCGAACTCTTGCGTGAAAACCGCACACTCGATCGCGCCATAGGCGACGCCGTCATAGCGGAAGACCTTATCGCGGATACGGCTTCAGACGAACTGTTCCGTATAAGGCGCAGTATGCGCAAGTGCGAATCCGACGTGCGCGACGTGCTTTCGCGCTATACCGCCGGGAGCTATTCCAAATATTTGCAGGAAAACATCGTCACGGTCCGCAACGGAAGGTACGTCGTACCCGTGCGCGCCGAATTCAAAAACGAAATAAAAGGTCTGGTGCACGATACTTCCGCCTCCGGACAGACTCTTTTTATCGAGCCGATGGCTGTGCTCGAAGCCAACAACAAGCTGCGCGAACTCCGCGCGGCGGAAACTCACGAGATCGAAAAGATACTCGCCCGTCTTTCCGAGCAGGTCGCGCTTTCCGCAGAGATAATAAGCTCGGATTTCACCGTGATCACCGATCTTTCCGTTATATTCGGCAAAGCCGAATACGCTTTTTCGCTGGAAGCAAGCTCGCCTTTTATAAACGAAAACGATATGACGCTAAAACTCGTTCAGGCGCGGCATCCGCTTTTGGATAAAGAAAAAGTCGTTCCGGTTTCCGTGACCCTCGGTTCCAAAGACAGCGGTACGCTGGTGATAACCGGGCCTAACACCGGCGGCAAAACGGTCACGTTAAAAACCATAGGGCTGCTCGCCATGATGACTCAGGCGGGGTTCGAGATCCCGTGCGACCACGGCACTGTGATGCCCGTGTTCGACGCGATACTGCCTGATATCGGCGACGAACAGTCCATAGAGCAGTCGCTTTCTACATTTTCAGCCCATATAAAAAACATCGTCGGCATCATCAACGGTGCTTCAAACCGTTCTCTTGTACTTTACGACGAGCTGGGGGCCGGTACGGATCCTACCGAAGGAGCCGCGCTCGCGATCGCCATATTAGAGGATATGCGCCGTATCGGAGCGGTGACCGCCGCTACCACGCACTACGCCGAACTCAAGACCTACGCGCTGGAGACCGAAGGCGTTATGAATGCATCGTGCGAGTTCGACATTGAAACTCTGCGGCCGACATACCGCCTTGTCACCGGAATTCCCGGAAGGTCAAACGCGTTCGCCATTTCCACCCGCCTCGGCATCCCGGAAAGAATAATCGAACGCGCCAGGGCGGCGTTAAGCGACGAAAGCGTCCATTTTGAAGACGTGATAGGTCGCCTGGAAGAGACAGAAAGCCGGCTTTCCGGCGAAAAAGCCAAGGCGGAAAAGCTGCTTCGCGAAGCCGAAGAGGCGCTGAAACGCGCCGAGGCCGAAAAAGCGGAGGCAAAACGTCTGGCTGATGAGCGCATAGCCAAAGCCGAAGACAAGGCGGCGCGTATCATGGCGCAGGCAAAAGCATCCAGCGATTATATCTTTGACGAACTCAATAAGCTTAGACGTGAAGCGGAAAAAGACAAGAAATTCGACAACATTGAATCAGCCCGCAAACTGATACGCGACGAGATCAAAAACAGCGGCGTAAAAGAAGAAGGACCCGCGGAAGAAACGTATGTCCTGCCTCGCAAGCTCGTCACCGGCGACGAGGTCATGATCAGCGGCATCAACAAGAAAGCCGTGGTAACGGCTATCGACGGCGAAAACGTCACCGTACGCGCAGGTATAATCACAACAAAGGTCAAACTTGGCGAACTGCGTCTGTGCGAAGAAAAGACCGCTCAAAAGAAGAGCGGTCAGACAGTGTATTCGCGTCCGGCGGAGGCCGTGAAAAACGAAGTGGACGTGCGCGGCCTGACCGGCGACGACGCCTATTTTGTGATAGATCGCTATTTTGAATCCGCCATTATGGCCGGATACCATACTGTCAGCATAATACACGGCAAAGGCACGGGTGCGCTGCGCAACGCCGTGTGGGAGCATCTTCGTCACGATAAACGCGTGCTTTCGTTCCGCAGCGGACGCTACGGCGAAGGCGACACGGGCGTCACTATCGTAGAACTGAAATAAGGTGATTTAATTGCGAACTCTCATTCTTAAACTTTGCGGAGACGAATACGACAAAGCAAAGATAAAAAAGTGCGCCGAAATTATCCGCAGCGGCGGACTTGTGGCGTTCCCGACCGAGACAGTTTACGGCGTCGGGACCAATGCTCTGGACGATGCCGCGTGCGCCGGGATATTTGCCGCTAAAAACCGTCCTGCGGAAAAAGCGTTGCTTTGCCATCTGTATTCCGTGCATCAGGCGGAGGAGATCGCGTACCTCACCGACGATATGCGCAAACTGATCAAGGCGTTCACGCCCGGACCGCTGACCGTTATTGCGCCCAAAAAAGAAATTATCGGCAAAATCGTTTCGGCCGGCGGCTCCACAGTAGGGCTCAGGTTCCCTTCGAACGCTGCCGCCATTGAACTTATGCGCGAAAGCGGAGTTCCCATAGCCGCCACCTCGGCGAACATTTCGTCGTTTCCGGCGCCGACTTCCGCAGAGCAGGTAAAAGAATACCTGAACGGCCGCATAGACGCAATACTCGATTGCGGCGAGACCGGCAGCGGCGTCGCTTCTACCATCGTGACGCTCGACGGCGGGATCAGGATCCTGCGAGAGGGAGCCGTGACCGAACGTGAGATAAGGGAAGTGCTGTTATGATAATAGGGCTTTGCGGAAGGAGCGGAAGCGGAAAATCCACCGTTGGCGAATATTACGCTTCGCTCGGCATAAATTATATCGATACCGATAAAATCAGCCGCGAAGTCACGGCCGCGGGCACGCCATGCTTAAAAGAGCTCGCCGGTTATTTCGGGGCCGGGATATTGCGTGAAGACGGCACACTTGACCGCAAGCTGCTCGCTTCGATCGCCATGAACGACGAAAACGGCTACGCCAAGCTGAATGAGATCACGCACCGCTATATTGTCGCGCGCACAAAAGAGCTTGTGAAGGGTGATATAACAGTTATAGACGCTCCTCTGCTTTTTGAATCCGGACTTGATAAAGAATGTGACGTTGTCATAGGCGTCGTCGCCTCCGATCTTTCGTGCGTCCGCCGCGTTCGCAAGCGCGACGGTATCAGCATTTCTGCCGCGCACGCACGGCTTGCACGGCAAAAGAGCAACGATTTTTTGGCGCAGAACTGCGATTATATAATAGAAAACCGTTCTACCTGCCGCGCGCTGCTCAACAAAGCGCACAAAGTGCTTGAACAGATCAAGGAGAAAGCGTTATGAAAAAGGCGTTCACGGTCATGCTGACGCTCGCGGTGCTCGCCGTGTTCGCGGCGGCGGTCATTTTCGTGCTGCGGGCCGACCGGCTTCCGCTGGAATACCGCGAAACCGTGGAACGCTGGTCGGATGAATACGGCGTGCCTCCGGAAATAGTGTTTGCCGTGGTAAAAAACGAAAGCGGATTCGACGCAGGCGCGCATTCGCGCGTGGGCGCGGTGGGCTTGATGCAGCTGATGCCGTCTACCGCCGAAGAAATAGCCCAAAAACTCAAATTCCCGCAATACGATCTGCAAGACCCGGAAACCAACATAAGGTTCGGCACGCATTACCTTGCATACCTTTACCGCTACACCGGGGAAAAATGGAAAAACGCAGTGGCGGCGTATAATTGCGGTATAGGCAGAGTCCTTGGCTGGCTTTCGGATCCGGCATATTCTTCAGAAGGCGAGCTTACGGTCATTCCGATCGACGAAACTCGCCTGTACGTCGAATATGTGCTGAACGACGCCGAAAGATATAAAGAAAAACTCAACGAAAAAAGCGGGGATTAAGCTCCCCGTTTTTTTGCTGCCAAAACGTACTATTTGCCGAGCGCAGATCTTACGGCGTCGACTGCGCCTTTTACCGCGCCTTCGGCGTGCTTTATCGGACCCGTGTACGCGGGTCCGAGCTTGACCTTGTTCGGCACGGAGCCGGGCTCTATAACGAGCTTTACCCGTTCGCTTACGTTGCCTGAACAGTCGATCGCTTCAAATTCGTAAGTCACACGCTTTGATGTGTCAGGCGTGTATTCCATATCGAAAAATGTATTCGGATACGTCGCAGCGCGGCTTCCGCCTTCGTTGCGATTAGCGGCGCGGAACGTAAAGAATTTGCCGTCTTTGTATATGTTCACGCGGTGGATGCCGAGATTGTCGTACATGCCGGACCATGTGACGGTAAGACACCGTACGCCGTTGTTTAAGGCAAAAGAAGTGCGGAACTTTTTCGGTGCTTTCGGCGGCGTCGTATCGAGTTCGCCGTGTTCCAGATAATACTTGTATGAATCGTAATATCCGCTGACCGTGTTGTAAGGTGAAAGATAATGAGGGACCGCGAAGCAGAAGATACGTTCTACGTATTTAGAAACTATTTCGAACTGCTTTACCATCCGGTCGATGGTGCAGCTCGTCCAGTACGATCCGTATCCGTCGTAGTTGTCAAAGAATTTGCCGGTCGGCTGTACGAATATTTCGCAGTTTGACCACAGATGTATCTGCTTTCCGCAGTTGTCTACCGCGTATCGGTACGCTTTTGTAAGCGGCTCGAGCAGTTCAAGATCGGCGCCGCCGGCGCCGACGCTGTCTTGCGGGCAAAGAATATCGCCGTCGCGGAACCCGGCTTTTTCAAGCAGCTCTTTCCAGAATTCCCCAATGTTTTGTGTGCTTTTGGACACCCAGTCGCCGCCGAACATGTTAACATAAGGCGAAAAGATGAACGGCAGGGAACTGTTAAGCGAGCTCAATTTATTAAAGATCGTGCTGAATCCGGCTGCAAGCTTGTTTACATAATTCGCTCTCCGCGTTTCGGAGTCGAAAGCGGAAGAATTGTACAGCTCTGGCACAAAATAGAACCCCGCGAAAGTTTCGGGGTATATGGCGAAATAAGCGTTGTAGATGTCTTCCGCCACGTCGGCGAACATTTGCGATATCTCAGAAAAGCCCTTTGCGTTTTCGTCGAGATACGGCCAACCGACGGTGGTGTTTCCCATGCCGACGTAAAGCTTTATCCCGTGGGACCTGCAGCGTTCGAAAAGGGGAGTGAGCAGATCCTTGCCTTTGACGTACGAACTGTTTTGTGTTGCATAGTTTGCGGTTATTTTCCATTTGGAAGTGTCTGTTATCGGTTCTGCCGTCTGGCATGAAAGCGTATCGCCCATTATGACGTATTCGATCCCGAGCTCTTCCATAAGCGCGAATTCCTGCTCCCAGCGCTCGTCTGTGTATGCGTTATAAAGCCACGGCTGGATAAAAGTTCCCGTTATGGGGCTTATCCCTTTTGAGCCCATGTTGTCCGGCTTTGCGCTTTCGGCTTTTGCCATAATAGATATGCCTCCGTTCAATAGCAGTATTATCGCGGCTATGAATGCCGCGCAGCAGATGAGCGATCTTTTTCGATCCATAGTAAGCATCCCACCTTCTTTGACGTCTTTATATATTTGCAAATGGCCTTTGCGGCGGTTGCCGCAAAAGCCATTTGAATTATTGATGTATCAGGCGGTGGGAAGAGGAGCGTACTTGTAATACTGAGCTTCTATACGCTTCTTGAAGATGACTTTGTAAAGGTCTACGGTATTGAGGTCGACTATCTCACCGGAAGAAGGATCCGTATCGGTATCGGTCTTATCGGGAGTCTCGCCTGCTTCAGAGGATTCTTCCGCAGCGCTTCCTTCGGTTTCGCTTTCTTCGCCTTCTTCGCCTTCTTCACCGTCGTCTATTATCGCGGCTTCGGCGTCAACGGTCTTGATAAGACCAACGGATTTTTCGAACGTCGCGAGCAGCGAGTTTTCGTAATTGGTACGAACGTCGCCGATCTTGATATTATTGTTGACGATCTCGCGAAGCGCCTCGGTGGTGACCGGGTTTTCGATCGTCAGCGAAGGATTGTCGTTGAGCTCAAACGTTTCCATTATGACGTCCTGTATCCAGGTGTCGGTGAAACGTTCATCAACAGTATCACTTATATCCTGAGCGAGAGCGTCGGGACCAAGCTCTTCGGTGACCATCTTGCGCAGTTCGGATTTGAGAAGGTTGCGAAGTCTGACCGAAGCGGTATCGATAATAGCTTTACGGAAGTCCGGCTCGGAACGTTTTTCTTCGTCGGTGAAGTCGTAACGGTTCATGTATTCGTCGGCGAATTCCTTATAAGCTTTGCGCAGCGACTTGTTCATTTCTTCGAACTGGGCGTTGATCTTTTCTTTAAGCTGGGATTGCAGGTATTCCTTTGAATTGGCGAGCGCGACATCAGGGTATGCCACGAATACGTCGATCGCGTTGATCTCGTCGATCTCGGCGCGGCATTCCGGGGAATTGAGAACCGCTTCGAGGCGTGCGGCGTATTCTTCGGAAGCGTGGTATTCTTTAATGTCGTTGTTCGCATGCGTGTTGATGTAGTTAGAGATGAGTGCCTCCTGCTTTTCGGCTATCTTATCTGCATAGAGGATGCGGATCTGAGCTTCGATATATTCCGTGGTGCAGATCTCGTCGACACGTTTTGCTATGCTTTCGCTCGACTCGTTGTAGTTGGGATCTTTGGAGACTTCGTTCCTTACCGCGGTGCGGACTTCGTTTTGATTCTTCTTTTTGTTATAGCTCTTGAACGCTTCTTCTGCGCAGGTCCTGACGATAGCGTCATACAACTTGGTGCCTTCTTCATACTTGGAATAGCATTCGGCTTTTACGGCGTCGTCAAGTTCTTTGCTGTAACGGTTCTTGACCGCCTGGATCTGAGAATCGGTGATCGTAGGAGTGACGACTTCTTTGAGAGTGGCAAAATCTATATTTATAAGATCGCCGGCAATGATGTGCGGATAGAATTTGTCGCAATATTCCTGGATTATCCGGATATAATCGGGTTCGGTATAGGTGATCGAAGTATCGTTGGGGTCCTTGACAACGCCGGGGTAATAAGCAAAACCTACAGAAACAGACTGGTCTGCGGTCTTCGATGAATCGCGGTTCTGCATTTTGAGCTGTTCCCACTTATTGGGGTTTTCGCCTTCAAGCGTGTAAGTGAGGAACGAGTTGCCGACGTAGTCGCGGTTCATTTTGTAATCGTCGGAAATGATCTTGACCTGCATCGTGTCTTCGTTCAGCTGGTAGTGCGTGCCTTCAATGCCGTACGCCAGCGTATTTGCCATAGAAATATTGCTTTCGAGATAAGCGAGTATCTTCATAACGTCGGTGAGCTCGTTGGATACGGTGTATGCGGAGACGCAGAAAAGCGCGCCGAGCAGATCTTCGTTTGTGGCAACAGGATAAGAATGGATGGTATAATCGTATTCGCGCCCGGTGCGATTGGCAAGTTCTTCGAGATCAGCGTTAGTGCCTTTGAAGAATTTGACCGCCCAGCCGGTGTCGCCGGGATCTTCCTTGAGATACCCCATGGTGTGATAGCGGGCTATCATGGTGTAATATTCCAACGCCGTGGGATCGTCGTATGTGTTGACAACGT
>CACYCI010000093.1 GCA_902772845.1 uncultured Ruminococcus sp. | reverse complement strand
TCCCGAGGTGATTCGAACACCCGACCTGCCGCTTAGGAGGCGGCCGCTCTATCCTGCTGAGCTACGGAAACGTGTGATGTGATTATACCCCGCGCGCGGCGTTTTGTCAAGTGTATTACGGATTTTTCTTGTGCCGGAAAATTCATCGCGACAGCGAACGGCAAATTCGCTATTGACTGCCGACGGCAGGTAAAGTATAATCATTATAATCAACGATCATTTAGGAGGTACAGTCATGCCATTGACAAAAGGGATCCACCATATAGCGCTGAAAGCCGGAGAGCGTGAAGAATACGAAAAGGCCGTGAGTTTTTACCGCGACGTTTTGGGAATGTCCGTCTACCGCGACTGGGGGAACGGCATAATGCTTTTGACCGGCGAAAGCCGCATAGAGATAATGAACACGGGCGACGCACGTCTTCCGCAGGGGGCGGTAAGACACGTGGCGTTCTTAACCGACGACGTGGACGCCTGCATAGAGGCCGCGCGCGCCGCCGGCTGCAAAATAACGTCCGAGCCGTATGACGTCACCATAAACGCCGAAACTCCGTATCCGCTCAGGGTGGCTTTCTGCATAGGCCCTTTAGGCGAAGAGATAGAATTTTTCGCGGAAAAATAACAATGTTTTTTGTTTGTTCATTGCATTATCCTGCCGTTTATGCTAAAATATCACCCGAAGGAGCCAAATACCGTGACAGATCTGCTTGAACTGCAAAAGAAATTCATATCAAAACACCTGTTTGCCGGCGGGATTGCCGCAGATTATACCATGGGCAACGGCCACGACACGCTGTTCCTTTCGCGCACGGTGGGTCCGCGGGGCAGAGTTTACGCCTTTGACGTTCAGTCCGCCGCCCTGCAAAGCACCGCCCGACGGCTCGCCGCCGAAAACGCGCCGCAAAACTACATTCTAATACACGATTCACACCACAACGCAGGCGATTACATAAAGCAAAAAGTAAACGCGGGGATGTTCAATCTCGGCTGGCTGCCCGGCAGCGACCGCACTGTTTTCACCCGGCGCGAAACGACGCTGCCCGCCATTTCCGCCGCGATAGAGCGGATGTCTGCCGACGGCATCCTTCTTGTAGCGGTGTATCCCGGCCACAGCGAAGGCGACGCCGAAGGCAGACTTATACAGGAATACCTTTCGACGCTCGACCGCCGCAAGTATATGAACGCGCTGTTCCGCATCACGAACTCGCCGTCGTCGCCGTATTTCTTTATTATAGAAAACTGAACCCGCTTTTCCGATTGACTTATAAAGCCGTTTATGGTAAAATACAATCTCCACAAAAACCGAAAGGACGATCCAAATGAAAAAAACCGCGTTACTGCTTGCAGTCCTGCTTCTGCTCGTTTCCGTGCTTTCAGCGTGCGGCGGGAACGGAGACCAGAACTCCGCGACCGAATCTGAACAGAGCGCCGGACTCCCCGTCGAAAGTTCTGACGAGCCCGCTTCCGAAACTCCGAGCGAAGACTCCAAGACCGAAAGCTCGGAAGAAAGCTCGCTTGAACCCGAAGAATTCACTTACGCCACCGTGATCTCGCGCGGGAAAAGCTACACCAAATCCCAGCCGGCGGGCGACAGTTACCCCGACACATACGGCTGCGAACTCACCGACGGGCTTTTCGCAATAACAGAATCGCCTTCATACACGGATGAGAAATTCGTCGGCGTCGCCGAAAGCTTCAACGTTGACATTGACCTTGGCGAACAGTACGACAGGATATACGCTTTTGAAACCAGCTTCCTTGCGACCGAGACCGCCGGCATAGCGCCGCCCGCTTCGGTAAGGATATATATTTCCGACGACGGCGAAAAATGGACCCGCTGCGGCACCAGCCGTTTTCCGAAATACGAAGCCGATACTGTTCAAAAATGTGTGCTGACCCTTAAGAATTCGGTCTCCGCGCGCTATGTGCGCTTCGAGATCAGGCGCTCTTCGCACTGGCTGTTCATAGACGAAGTCAGCGTCATAGCCGATATAGACGGCGGCGACGAAGCGCTTGAGTGGGAAAGCGCCGTGTTCGGGCTTTACGGTACCGAACAGCAGACTTCGTGGTCTTACGACGAAGCGCTGGAAAAAGTCGCCACCGGAAATGCCGACCATTCCCAGAAAGCGCATAACGTAGCAAAAGATTGCAAATACACCGTCGACGGTGAAATCGATCCCACTTATCCCGATAACGGAGGAAAACTCACCAACGGTGCCACGGCCGGCTTCTACGAAAGCGGCGACTGGGTCGGTTTTGTCTGCAAAGGCGACAAGATAAACATAACGGTCGATCTCGCGAAAGAGCGCACGGATATTTCCGCGTTCGAATTCTGCACATATAACAACAAAGTCGTGGGGATCAGTTTCCCGCTCAGGATGAGCGTTTCTGTCTCTACCGACAAAAAAGAATGGACCGAGCTGGGCAGAAGCTACGCTCCTCTGCTCGATTGCGAAACTTTCACCTATTCGCTTCAGCTCGATTCCACGGTCCGCGCAAGGTACGTCCGTTTCACGCTCGACGTCGCTGATTACAAGCTGCTGCTCGCCGAAGAGGTGCGCGTGATCGCTTATTCAGATTCCATCACCGAACCGAGTCTTTACCCCGAGCTCAGCTTCCCCGACGTCCCCGGCGACGATAAATGGCCTGCCGATTCAGCTGATTACGGCAAGACCGTCAATCTGATAGCCGGGCTCGGCCAGCAGGTATCTTGCGATACCGAACCCGAAAAAGCCAACTGGAGCAACAACACTCCCGTAACTTCCAAGCTACTGACCGACGGCAGATACGCAAACAGCACAGATATCCATAACGGCTCTTATTTCAAGTTCAACCGTCCCGGCACCCGCGACATCTACTACGATATAGGCCACCTTTCCGCGATCAGTTCGTTCACCGCCGGCTTCACGCATCAGACAGCGTGGGCAGTCGACTGTCCCGAAGTCGTAAAGGTGCTGCTTTCCGAAGACGCAAAGACCTGGTATCTCGCCGGAGAGATCATAATGCCGATAAAAGACGATCCGTCCATAGTACGCGGCACCCTCACGCTGGAAAAGCCCGTGGCCGCAAGGTTCGTCTGCTTCGAATTCACGGTCAGACAATGGTCCGGCTGCGATGAGCTCGAAGTCCACGGCGATAAAAAGCTCAATGGAGCCGTTGCTCTCAAAGATTCCGGAATGAGCTCCGGGATAGGCCTGCTCACAAATTCGTTCCTCGCGCCTTCTGAAGACATCCTCGGCGGGGCAAGCGATATCTTCCTCGCTTACCACGGCGTCAACGTGGAACGCACAGTAGAAGACCTTATGCCCGCGCTCGCATACCTAGACACAGACGGCACTCCCAAAGACGTCATGTTCGACGGCTTCCTCTTCCTGCTCACGGGCAAGATGCCTTCCGACACCGCCGGGCATATCGGCTACACCGCATCAGACGTCGACTGGCTGATAGGGACTCTTTACAAAGACGGCAAAAACATCTGCGCACTGGAAGAGGCCGCCGGTATAGTCAAGCAAAAGCTGGGGCTGCCCGATGATTACAAATACAAGTATTACGTAACTCTTTACGATCTGTGGCTCACCGATGCGGGCGATATAGACGGCGACGGCGTCCACGAAGACCAGACCGTATTCGCCGACCGCATAAAGTTCACCGAAGAGGTGATCAAGCGCTTTGAAAAAGCCATGGCGGAGCATCCGTTCAAGAACATAGAATTCTGCGGATACTACTGGTATGATGAATCGCTCGACGATCCCAACGGAGACATGGAACTCATCAATGCCATTTCCGATATCATCCACGCTCACGGCAGTCAGTTCTTCTGGATCCCCTGGTTCAAGGCATACGGGTATTCGCTTTGGAAAGAACACGGCTTCGACGCCGCCTGCATGCAGCCGAACTACATGTTCAAGCTCGAAGCGCCGTTTTCAAACGTTCACGAATGCGCCATGCTCGCAAAGCGTTACGGCATGTGCGTGGAGATCGAATTCTGCGGCACCGCGATAACCGACCCGCGCTACAGAAGCAGATATATGCAGTATCTGAGCTCGGGCGTTACAGAAGGGTATATGAAAGACGTGATACATATGTATTATCTCGAAACGAATTCGTTTGTCAATCTTTACTCTTCAGAATACCTGCCCAACCGCCTGATGTACGACTACACTTATCAGTTCATCAAAGGCACGCTTGAGATCGCTCCCGAAGCGCTCGACGCTGCCGACGTCACCGTGGAAGCAGACAAACCCTACAAGGGGATCCTGCACGAGCAGACCGACGGAACGCTGCTGTTCAAGCTCGGCGATTCGCCCAAGCACGGCACCGTCACCGTGAACCCCGACGGCACTTTCATCTATTACCCCGACAAGGGTTATACCGGCGAAGATACGTTCTCGTTCGTATATTCAAGGCAGCTCGAGTATTCCGGGCCCTGCGTGATCAACGTGACGATAAACTGAATATATAAAGCAAGCCCGGGGGCGTATTAAACGCCTCCGGGCATTTTTATTGGGATTCATTCGTAATAAACGTCTATGAATTCGTAAACGATCTCTATAACGTCGCCGTCGCGCACTCTTGTGAACACTCCGTCGGCTGCCGGAGTTCCGTTTACGGTTATGCTCCAGCCGCGCATGTAAAAATCATCCGCGTCTTTGAAGAACTCAAGACCGTTTATCGCAAGTTCAACGCCGTCGAAACGGTATTCGAGCAGGCCTTGCGAATCGAGCGAAGCCATCACGGAATCGACCGTGACCGTGTCTCCCGGAAACCCGCGGTCGCCTTCAAAGAGCGTGCCGCTGACGCCGGTCTCGGAATCCGGGACGAAAACGCGTATATGCACTTTTCCGCCGCGCGAACACCCGCCGAGAAAAACGCACAGGACGGCGGCAGAAAGCAAAAGCAGCAGTGCTTTTTTCATGGCGCAAGCGCTAATTCAGCGCAGAAGTGGCGAGCTGCGTCAACGCCAGCATTGCCGGGATCGTAAGCACCGAAAACACCGACGACACGCCCACGCAAGAGGCGGCGAGCGAAGAATTCGACTTGTACATTTCGCAGAATATCGCCGAATTGGCGGCAGTCGGCATGGAAGCCATTATCACGCACAGATAAGTCATGCCCGTATCCACGCGGAATATCAGGCACACCGCAAGCGTGACGACAGGGAGTACGAGCAGCCGCGCGATGCTAAGCACATAAACGCTGCTTGAAAAGAGCGACTTGAACGGTTTGTTGCAAAGCAGGCTGCCGACTATGATCATGGAAAGCGGGAAAGTGAGATTGCCTACCATGCTGAACGTGTTGGTGAGGAATTCGGGCGGGCGTACGTTGAAAACAAAAAGCAGTATGCCTATTACCGAAGCAATGGTCCCCGGGTTGACAAGCGCTTTGAGCAGCGCGTGCGACCCTTTTTTGCCTTTGTTGAGCAGGAACACTCCGTATGTACGGATGAAGATGTTGAAAACCAGCGTGAACACCGCTCCGTAAAACAGACCGCTTTTAGGGAACACCGCCATCAGCACGGGATATCCGAGATAAGCGCAGTTGCCAAAGATAAGCGAAAACTCGAGCGCGGAACGGTCTGCGGGCGGCGCTTTGCGGAACAGCAGCGCGGCAAACGCCGCGAAAGCGACGTGCATCACCAGTGAAACGACTATTATCCCCAGCGCTATCTTCATTTTATCGCCGGTACGTTCTGTTATGAACGAAGCGATTATGAGGAAGGGTTGAGTTATATTGACAATAAAAGAAGAAAGTCTTTTGGTCGTCTGCCAGTCGAAAATGCCGACCTTGCGCACGAACACGCCGAGCAGCATTATCAGAAAGAGAGGCAATATCGAAAACGTGACCGAAAGAACGTTCATAAGTTCAGCTCCTTTCAGTGCGTGCGGGGACGGTTCATTTGCCGGCGATCTTATCGGTGAGCTCGTCGAGCCAATCGCCTTCGTAAAGCTCGAGCGCGCCTTTATCGGTAGCGGCGGCAAGCTTGGGCTCTATGGGGATGCGCGCGATCACGGGGATGCCGTACTGGGCTGCGACTTCTTCGAGATGGCTTTCGCCGAAAATGGCATGGCGTTTATGGCAATCCGGGCATTCGTAGTACGAAAGATTTTCAACTATCCCCAGCACGGGAATATTCATAAGCTTGGCCATGTTCACGGCTTTTTCCACGATCATGGAAACGAGCTCCTGCGGAGAAGTCACTATGACAATGCCCTTTACCGGGAGCGACTGGAAAACCGTAAGAGGCACGTCGCCGGTTCCCGGAGGCATATCCACGTACATATAGTCGACGTCGTTCCAGACCACGTCAGTCCAGAATTGTTTGACCGTGCCGGCTATGACGGGTCCGCGCCAGACGACTGGATCGGTCTCGTTTTCGAGCAGAAGGTTGAGCGATACGACCTGTATGCCGGTCTTGGTAACGGCCGGCAGGATGCCGGCTTCGCTTCCTTCGAGCCGTTCTTTCAACCCGAACGCCTTGGGGATGGAAGGCCCGGTAAGGTCGGCGTCAAGTATCGCGGTGCGATAGTCGCGGCGTTGGGTGTTGACGGCAAGCAGCGACGTGACGAGCGATTTTCCCACACCGCCTTTACCTGATACCACGGCGATCACGTTGCGGATTATTGAATTCTCGTTGGGTTTTTCAAGCAGCGATTCGGGCTGCTTTCCCCTGCTGGCGCAATTGGCGGAACAGGTGGAACAATCGTGAGTGCATTCAGACATTTTATATCTCCTTTAATAATAATTCCAAAGCTTTTTCCAACGTGCGGACGTTGAAACGCGCACGCGTTTTGTCGGCGAGCGAGATGCCGACCGATATCCCCGCAACGTCGAACATGGAATAATCGTTGATGTGATCCCCCACGGCGGCGGTGTCGCGGATATCTATACCCAGCATTCCGCACACGGCGCGCAAAGCGCCGCCCTTGCCCGCGGAACGCGGAAGTATATCAAAACAATCCGGGTGTTCGTAGCAGACGAGCCCTGTCCCAGCGAGCGCGTCTTGCAAAAATGCCCGCATACGGTCAAAGCCGTGAACGTCGCGCGGGAACGGCGTAAAAGCATATTCGTTCGGCTGATACCAGCATTCGTCGCCGAATTCGTTTTTGAACTCCGCAGAAACGCGCGCCAGCGCGGAAAGATCGGCGGAATTTGCGCCGAAAGTGCCGCTATGCGCCGGCGGAAGGTCGACGCCGAACTGATAAGTGAGCCCGTTTTCGCCGCACAGGATGATATCTTTTATCCCGAGCTGCCGGGCGAACCCGTTGAGGTAGGAGGCCGGTTTGCCCGAACATACGGCGATGCGCACGCCGGAGCGCGCAAGTTTTCTGAGCAAAGCCGCGCTTCGCGCGGGGACGGGTCTGCCCACGGGCGCAAGTGTGCCGTCAAGATCGAAAAACGCGAGCTTGAGCATTTTATATCACACGTTGAAGCGGAACAGCACCACGTCGCCGTCTTTCATGACGTATTCCTTGCCTTCGCTGCGCACCAGCCCCGCCTCTTTGGCAGCGTTGAACGAGCCCTTGGCGACGAGATCATCGTACGCGACGACTTCGGCACGGATAAAGCCGCGCTCGAAATCGGAATGTATCTTACCGGCGGCGCCGGGCGCCTTGGTGCCTTTTACTATAGTCCACGCCCTGACCTCTTTCGGGCCGGCGGTCAGGAACGATATAAGGCCGAGAAGTTCGTAAGAAGAACGTATCAGCTTGTTGAGACCGGTATCCTCGAGCCCCATTCCGCCGTAGACTTCTTCAAGATACTGCTTGCGCTCCTCATCGTCGAGTTCGGCAAGCTCAGCTTCGGTCTCCGCGCAGACCGCGATAATGTTCGCGTGCTCCGCGGCCGCTTTTTCGGCGAGCGATCTGTAATACGGATTCTGTTCGAGCGGAGCGCGAAGGGTGTCTTCGTCCACGTTGGCGACGTAAATGACCGGCTTTGAAGAAAGCAGCCCGGCGTCTTTTACCAGCGCCTTTTCGTCGTCTGTGAGTTCGACGTCGCGCGCGGAAACGCCGCGGTTGAGCGCGTCGGCGATCCGTTCGCACACGTCGAGTTCCGCTTTTGCGCCGGGGTCGCCTTTGAGCTGTTTCTTTACCCTGTCGACCCGGCGTTCCATTACCTCTATGTCTGCAAGGATCAGCTCGGTGTTGATGGTGTCGGCGTCGCGGACGGGATCGACCGTATTTTCTACGTGGATCACTTCGCTGCCTCCGAAACAGCGCACCACATGTACTATCGCATCCACTTCGCGTATGTGCGAAAGGAATTTGTTGCCCAGGCCTTCGCCTTTGGAAGCTCCGCGGACGAGCCCGGCGATATCGACGAACTCAACTGTCGCGGGGGTGTATTTTTCGGGGGAATATATGGAAGCCAGCACGTCGAGACGTTTATCGGGCACGGGCACCACGCCCACGTTGGGATCTATGGTGCAGAACGCGTAGTTCGCGGCTTCGGCGCCGGCTTTGGTAAGTGCGTTGAAAAGCGTGGATTTGCCCACGTTGGGCAGACCGACAATGCCTAATTTCATTAAAAGCGCTCCTTTTCGGTATACGGTAATATCTATTAACTTATATATTATACATCATAGTCCGCCGCATTTCAACTATAAATTTTATGTCATATTTTCTAAGCCAAAAAAATTAAGCTAAATATATAATTGCAAAATATTTTTTCAAAAAATCATTGACAAATGCAAAAGAATATGGTATATTGAATACGTAACAAGAAGCCGCACGTTAAAATCTTAAATATAAACTCTAATTTAATCAAGGAGGTTTGCGCGATGATGACTAAAATACTTGTCGTAGATGACGACGCCAATATAAGCGAGCTTTTGAGAATGTATCTCGAAAAAGAAGGTTACGAGGTCAAGACCGCCGCGGACGGCGCGGAAGGCATAAACACTTTCCGTATGTACGAACCCGATCTTGTCCTGCTCGATATCATGATGCCCAAAAAAGACGGCTGGCAGGTCTGCCGCGAGATCCGAGAGCATTCCTCAAAGCCCGTCATAATGATCACCGCTAAAGGCGAAACGATCGATAAAGTCCTCGGTCTGGAACTCGGCGCCGACGATTTTATTGTCAAGCCCTTCGACATGAAAGAAGTCTTTGCACGCATAAAAGCAGTGCTCCGCCGCTACGCCAAGCACGAGACCGGCGACGGCGAACTCATCAAGTTCGACAATATAGAGATCTCGCTCCAAAAATACGAGCTCCGCATAAAGGGCAAGATCATAGACCTTCCTCCCAAGGAACTCGAACTGCTCTATTTCCTCGCCGCCAACTACAACCGCGTTTTCACCCGCGACCAGCTGCTGGATAAAGTGTGGGGGTTTGATTACCTGGGCGATTCGCGCACGGTCGACGTGCATATCAAGCGCCTGCGCGAAAAATTAGACGGCGCAAGCGACAAATGGTCGCTCAAGACCGTCTGGGGCGTCGGATATAAATTCGACGTAGCCACCGAAAACTGACAAACTTTTTCTTCATATTTTCTCCACATTCTTAAGTTTTTTCATAGTATCCTTTCTTTGCAACAAGCCGGAGGGAGAAGCTGCGTAACAAAGCAGCTTCTCCCTCCGGCTTTTTCTCCCGGCGTGCTCAAAAGACCGATACGGTCGGCAAAATAACAACGGAGCTGCCGAAAATAATATTTTCCCGTTGTATTTTCGCTTTTACGGTGATATAATAGGTGATATAATAAAAGAAAAACGAGGTACATGATCATGGATAAATACGTTCAGTCCGTAGATAAGTGTCTTGGCTGGATCGAAAGCCAGATGCTTTCATTCAACCGCGGGAGCGTGGGCGTTTACGAGCGCATCCGCATAGACGTGAACCGCCGCGTCAACTGGACGCGCCCCGACTGCAACAGCGAGATAGCGCGCGTTTACATGAAACGCGGCAAAGCCGATTACGACGTATGCCGCAATATAGTCGATTGGCTGCTTTCCGTTCAGGATAACGAACCGCTTTCGTGCTGGTACGGTTCATTCCCCTTCTTCCTCAACGACGGCGAGATAATCGCCCCCAACGGTCAGGCGCGCTGGCAGAACGACAACGGCAAAGTGCTGATAGCCCTGCTCGATATGTACGATATCACAAAGGACGAAAAATTCAAGACCGCAGCGCTCAAGCTCGCCTCGTACTGGATGAAGATCCAGCGCGACGAGGGCTGGTTCATACAGTATGACCACGGGATAACGCAATCGCCGTACAGAGGCCCGTGCTTCGTGTTCTGGATGGCTGCCGGCATAGCCATGTGCTACGGCGTCACCGGCGACAGCAAATACATGGATTCGGTGCGCAAGGCGCTGAGCTACGTCCTTTCGCTGCAGCTCGAAAGCGGCAGGTTCATGACTTCATACGAACTGATGAAATGCGAAGACTGGCGTCCCGCTTCGTCCGAAGCTTCGATCGCCATGTTCTGCCTGGCTCGCATACTCAAATATATCCCCGACGCCAAATACAAAGCGGCGTTCGACAAAGTCGCCGCCTATGTGCTTTCCATACAGCACGAATGCGGCGGGATACTCAATTCCGACGAAGAAGGCGCTTCCGCCTCGCTTCAGGACGACAGGATGAGATGCGACCTCGTTTACACCGAAGGATTCGCGCTCGAAGGGCTGGTAGAATCGTTCCGGCTCACCGGCGATAAAAAATTCCGCACCGCGGCGGTGAAGCTGGCGGATTTTCTGGTCGGTATACAGTGCTGCGGCGAAAGCCCTCTGTGGGACGGCGCCTGGCGCGGAGCTTACAGCGTGGAGCGCAAATGCTGGGAAGGCCGAGCCAACCAGAACAACAACATAGACGAAGGCGGCATGTATTCGGTATATACCGGCTGGTGCTGTTCCAACATAATGGACGGCCTGCTGGGCGTAAGCCGTCTGCTCGCAGAATAACGGCGCATAACAAACCGGCAGTCTTTCACGGCAAAACGCGTAAAAGACTGCTTTTTCATACGCCGCCTCAAGGCGGAAGATATCAGATGTTTTTGTCGCGGCTGCGGAAGAGCAGCGCCCACAGCGCGGCGAATATGACGGCGGCGGATATCCCGGCGGCAGATGCGGTAAGTCCGCCGGTGAGGCAGCCGAAAAGCCCCTGCTTTTCCACCGCTTCTTTCACGCCGGAAGCCAGCGTGTGGCCGAAACCCGTCAACGGGACGGTGGCGCCCGCGCCGGCAAATTCCGCAAAAGGAGCGTAAAGCCCGCACGCGCTGAGCGCCACTCCCCCGCAAACGTACATCACAAGTATATTGGCGGGCGTAAGCTTGGTCTTGTCCACAAGTATCTGCGCAAGCAGACAGATCGCCCCGCCGGTCAAAAACGCATACAGATAGTTCATACCGCCTCCGCTTCCACAAGGTGCGCTATGCAGGGGATGACCTGCTTCTGCATTACGGTGCGCGGCGAAAGCAGCGCGCCCGTCCCCGCCAGGAGCATGCGTTTTATCTCTTTTCGGCGCAGCTTTTCCCAAAAATACGCCGCCATAACGCAGGCGGAGCAGCCGCACCCCGAACCGCCCGCGTGCACGTCCTGTCTTTCACGGTCGTATATCAAAAGCCCGCAATCGCAGAAATTTCCGCCTGCGCCGCACGGCTCGCGCCCCAGCAGCTCAGCCAGCAGCGCGCTGCCTTCATACCCCAGATCGCCGGTCACGACGGCGTCGTAATCGCGCGGGGACGTACCAGTGAGTTCAAAAAAGTTTTTCAGAGTGTCCGCAGCGGCGGGAGCCATTGCGGCGCCCATGTTGTTTGCGTCTTTTATGCCTTTTTCGGTGACTTTGCCTATAAGCGCGCGCGTTATACGCACAGGGCCGCTTTGCCCTATAAGAAAAGCGCCGGCTCCCGTCACGGTATTCTGCGAAAAAGGCGGCCGCTGACTGCCGTATTCGAGCGGGAACCTGAACTGCCGTTCCGACGAGCAGAAGTGCGAAGAAGCCGCCGCCACGGCACGTCCGGCATAGCCCGCCGAAACGAGCGCGGCACCCAGGAGCAACGATTCGGCGGCGGTGGCGCAGGCATTGTACAGCCCCAGAAACGGCACTGGGAGCGAATTTGCCGCAAAGCCCGTTGCGGTGCATTGGTTGAGCAGGTCGCCTCCAAGCAGGACGTCTATATCGTTTACGTCGAGCGACGCCTTTTTGAGCAGCATATTGACCGCGATACGCGACATCTCGCTTTCCGCCTGCTCCCACGAATCCATACCGAAATAACTGTCTTCGGCGGTCATATCGAACAGGCCTCCCAAAGGTCCCTGCTTTTCAAGCTTGCCCGCCACCGAAGCGCACTGCGCGATATACGCGCGTTCGAAACACATGACTTTTATAATAACCTCACCCCGCTGCACATAGATATATATAGTAGATCACGCCGTATAAAACGGAAGCGATATTCCCGTAAACTATGACTGGCCCGGCTATTTTGAATATTTCGGATCCCACTCCCGTGACCGCGCCTTCGCATCGCGCTTCTATGGCGGGAGAAGTCACCGCGTTGGAAAACCCCGTGATCGGGACAAACAGTCCCGCGCCGCATACGCGGGCCGCCTTGTCGTAAAAACCGAGCCCGGTACACAGTCCCGCCGCGAACACCAGCGTGACCGATACCAGCGAAAACGCCGTCCCGGTTTCGGCGCCGAGCGCGGAAAACAGCTCTTTGAGCAGCTGCCCCAGCGCGCACACCGCGCCGCCGCTCAAAAACGCAAACGTGCAATCCTTAAGCGACGGCGAACGTTTTTCGCGTTCGGCGGCAAGTTTTGAATATGCATTTTTATCCATGGCTGCATCCCTCCTAAAAACCCGCTTTGGGGCAAATTGTTAAAATTCAGGCAAATCTCTTGACATATCGTCAGAAAAATATATAATGAACTCGTATCTTACTGTGCACCGCACTCAGTGAGCTTATCATTTTTCCGTTGAAAGGTGTGCAAGAATTGAAATCACTTATAAAGAATAAATATCCGCTATATCTCAATCTTCGCGAAATGGTGTACGATTCCGCCGAAAAATACGGCGAACGCACGTTTCTCCGCTTTTTCCGCCCGGACAAGACCATAGGCGAGATCTCGTTCCACGGTTTTTCGCTCCTTGTCGAAGATCTGAGCGCGTATTTTTATAAGCCTCAGAACGGCTGCGACAGGATCGCCATACTTTCTGAAAACCGTTTTGAATGGATAGTGGCTTATGTCGCCGCCGTAGCGGCGGGCAAGACCGTCATTCCGTTAGACAAAGAGCTTTCGTTCGAGCAGGCGTCAGCGTTCCTGGAGCTTGCCGAAGCAGACACGCTCGTCTATTCGTCCACGTTCGCGCAGAAAGTGGCGTCAATGCCCCGGTGCGGCGTAAAGAAATTCATTTGCCTGGACGGGCTCGATATAGACGGTGGTCCCGAATTCACCACCCTGCGCCGCTGTATAGCCGCAGGCGATATTTCGGTCGCCACCGGCGAGGTGGATATGCGCAGGATCCGCACGGATTCCTCACGCGTGTGCGCCATAATATTCACTTCCGGCACCACCGGCACCAGCAAAGGCGTAATGCTCACCGAAGACAACATCCTCGCCTGCATACACGCCGCTTCCAACATGGTGAACATAGACGACAAAGACACCATCTTTTCCGTTCTCCCCTATCACCACACTTACGAGCTGTGCTGCGGTCTGCTCACGCCTATATGCATAGGTACCACGGTCTGCATAAACAACAGCTTGAAATATTTTTCCAAAAACATACAGCTCTTCAGACCGACGGCAATGGTGCTCGTGCCCATGTTCGTTTCCACGCTCGCTTCAAAGATCGAAGCCGGCATAGAAAAAAGTCACGCCGCCGCGCTGCTCAAGGGCGGTACGTTCGTCAGCAACAAAGCGCGCAAGGTGGGCATAGATTTCCGCCGTCTGCTTTACGCCAAGATACACGCTTCGCTCGGCGGCAAGCTGAAGACTGTAATTTGCGGCGGCGCCGCGTTGGATCCGCAGCTTGTCAAAAGGTTTGAAGATTTCGGCATTTCCATCGCTCAGGGCTACGGCATCACCGAATGCGCTCCGCTCGTTTCGGTCACTCCGTGGAAAAAGGTCAAGTACGATTCGGTCGGCTTACCCATTCCCGGCAGCGTTGTCAAGATAATGGGCGAAGACGAAAACGGCAACGAATACGATATGCCCGTGGGCGAGGTCGGCGAGATCTGCGTAAAAGGGCCGCACGTAATGAAGGGCTATTACAAAAATCCCGAAGCCACCGCCGAAGCTTTCAACAAAGAGGGCTTTTTCAAGACCGGCGACTACGGCCGGCTCGACGAAGACGGATATCTGTATATAACCGGCAGGAAGAAGAACATAATAATATTCGACAACGGCAAAAACGTGTACCCCGAAGAGATCGAAGAATACATCTACCGCCTGGATATCGTAAAGGAATGCGTCGTCTGCGCGCGCGAAGTCTGCGGAGATCAGATGCTGACCGCGGTGATATTCCCCGATTACGAAAAATTCGAAGGCGTTTCGGATGACGATATCAAAGAGACTTTCAAAAAAGAGATCGCCGGGATCAACCGCCAGCTCCCTTCGTTCAAACAGGTACACCACATAGAGATAAAAAAGGCCGAATTCGAAAAGACCTCTACCAAAAAGATCCTGCGTTACAAAGTCTGACACAATAATTATTCCCCGAAAGGTAACAGCTTATGTACGAAAAACTCAAACAGATCCTTGTTGAAGAAATGAACTTGAACGAATCGGTCATAACGCCGGATTCCGAATTTATCGCGGATCTCGGGTTCAATTCGTTGGAACTTGCCGATCTTGTTGTCATTTGCGAAGAAAAATTCGACGTCCAGTTCGAAGACGACGTCCTGCCGGAACTTGTGACGGTGCGCGACGTAGCCGAGTATTTGGAAGCCAACGCCTGAAAAAAGTAAATAAAAGCACGCCTTCCGCATATATTCCATGCGGAGGGCGTTTATGTTTTCTTTACTTGTATCGTTCATTTCAAAAATCGTGTTCCTCATGCTCCGCACGCAATGTTCAGGCAGTTTTCCGCCGCCGCTGGGCAAGGAAGAGGAACGCGAGCTTTTTATCCGTATGAAAAGCGGAGACAAAGAAGCGCGCAACAAGCTGATAGAACACAATCTGCGGCTGGTGGCGCATATAGTGAAAAAATACTATTCGACCTGCAAAGACCAGGAAGACCTTATTTCGGTAGGCACTGTGGGACTTATAAAAGCGATAGACTCTTACGACCCGGGAAACGGCACGCGATTTGCGACCTACGCCGGAAAATGCCTTCAGAACGAAATACTGATGTATTTTCGGGCGCAGAAGAAAACGCTTATGGAAAGTTCGCTGAACGATCCGGTCGATACCGACAAGGACGGGAACCCGCTAACCTATATGGATATACTTTGCAGCGACGAAGACATAGCCGAAAAGATAGATCTTAAAATCAAATCTTCGCTTATCAGCCGCGCCATGCGCGACGCGCTGTGCGAACGCGAGCGGAAGATCATCGCCCTGCGCTACGGCATGACGCCGGACGGCAAATGCCTTGCCCAGCGCGAAGTGGCAAAACTGTTGGGGATATCGCGCAGCTATGTTTCCAGAATAGAAAAGACTGCGCTGGAAAAAATACGCGATTACATGGCGGCCGGCGGGGCATAAGTTTTTGCAAAAGCGCAACTATCACTTGACATACGTCGCTCCCGTGGATATAATGGGAATAACAAAAACGTTCAAGGATGTTCGCTTTATGCTGTGGAATTGCCTTTGGGTGCTGCTGATAAGCATGGTGCCCGTTATAGAGCTGAGAGGCGCTATACCCGTAGGGCTCGGGCTGGGTCTTTCGTACCCGCTCACCATAACGTTGGCCGTTATAGGCAACCTTATACCCATACCATTCCTCATCGTCTACGGCGGGAGGGTGCTCGAATACCTTGCACATTTTCCGCGTTTCGGCAAGCCGTTCAGGTGGGTACTCAGCCTGGGCGAAAAAAAGGTCGCAAAAATGAAAAAGACTCTCTTTTTCGGTCTTTGGCTGTTCGTGGCGATCCCGCTTCCCGGTACCGGCGCCTGGACAGGCGCGCTCGCCGCCATAACATTAAAGCTCAAACTGCGCGAATCGTTCCCAGCAATAACGCTGGGCGTGCTGACCGCTGCGGCGATAGTTTCGGTGCTGGCGTTCGTTTTTCAGGTCACTCTGTTTTAATTCATAAAAAATAAAAATACAAGGATGGTGCACCACAATGGAAAAAAGATTCAAGATCGGCGTCATGACAGATTCGTTCAGGACTCCGTTCGCAGTCGCTCTGGATAAGGCGTGCGAGGTCGGCGCTGAAGGCATTCAGCTTTACGTCACCGGCGGCGAAATGCTCTATTCCACGTTCGACGATGCAAAGATCGAACAGACTAAAAAGCTTCTTGCCGAACACGGGCTCGTCGTTTCCGCCGTTTGCGGCGATTTCGGCGGTCACGGCTTTGAAAGCGAAGAAGAAAACGCCTGGAAGATACCCGCTTCCAAAAAAGTGGCGGATATAGCCAAAGCTCTGGGCAGCAAAGTCGTAACAACGCACATAGGCGTCGTCCCCGCGGATAAGGGCGGCAACTACGCCAGAATGAAAGCCGCCTGCAAAGAGATAGGCGACTACGGCGCCTCCATAGGCGTAACCTTTGCAATAGAGACCGGTCCAGAAAAGCCCGAAACGCTTCGCGATTTCATAATCGATGTCGATTCCAAAGGCATAGGCGTCAACTTCGACCCCGCCAATCTCGTCATGGTGACCGGCGCGGACCCCGTGGAAGGCGTCAAAACGCTCAAAGATTTTATAGTACACACCCACGCAAAAGACGGCATAATGCTGCAGAAGACCGATCCGAGACGCATTTACACATTCTTTGCCGAAGGCGGCATTGAAGATATGCGCATGGAAGATTATTTCAAAGAAGTCCCGCTCGGCGAAGGCAAGGTCGATTTCAACGCCTATCTTAAAGCGCTCGACGAGATCGGCTACAGCGGGTTCCTCACCATCGAACGCGAATGCGGCGCAGATCCTTTTGCCGATATCAAAAAAGCCGCCGATTTCCTCAACGAAAAGGCGCGTATAAAGAAGATCGGTTTCGTAGAGTATTATCTCGACGAGTGGCACGCAAACAATTACCCGCAGTTCATAAAGAACGCCTGCGGCAACGAATTCAAGGTCGCTTACGCTTACGCCGAGATCGACAGTCCCAAGACCGGCGTCACCACAGACCAGTGGTGCGAAAAATTCGGCGTGCAGAGATGCATGAGCATAGAAGAAGTCGTCGAAAAATCCGATTGCATCATAGTTCTTTCTCCCGATAACCCCGAACGCCATTGGGATCTCTGCCAGATACCGCTCAGAAGCGGCAAGCGCGTTTACGTAGATAAGACCTTCTCGCTTTCCAAAGAGATAGCTCAAGGTCTGGTAGATATCGCAGAAAGCCACAACACCCCGTTCTTCTCGACTTCCGCTCTGCGTTTTGCAAACGAACTCAAGGGCGTTAAGAAAGACGGCCTGGCGTTCATTTCTTCGCGCGGGCCCGGCGAATACGACACCTACGCCATACATCAGCTCGAACCCATAGTCATACTCATGGGCAGCAAAGTCAAACGCGTAATGTCAGTGGGCGCCGGTCAGCACGCTTCGTTCGCAATAGAATTCGAAGGCGGCAGACGCGCGTTGATGTCCCATTTCGGTTGGAAAGACACGCCCGACTTCCAGCTCATACTCAGCTACGAAGACGGCTCCAACCATACTATCCCGCAGATGTCTGACTATTTCCCCAACTTTATTGTCGAGCTGTGCGATTTCTTCCGCACCGGCGAGATCAAGGCGCAGCACGACGAAACGGTCGCGATAATGGGCATAATAGAGACGATGCACAAAGCGGTCAAAGCCCCCGGCGAGTGGATAGACGTCTGATATACCGCTAACGTCAAAGTCGCTGTAACCGTATTTTCCGTTCCTTCATAGTATATAGAAGGAAGGAGGATGCACAGATGGGTTGCTTCGATTCGTTCTTCGGTAATCAGAACAGTTGTTGGATAATCATACTCATCGCTATCGTCATTCTTTGCTGCTGCGGCGGCTGAGTGCATAGAGCGAACGGGTGCGCGGGCGAGCTTTCGCCTGCCGCAACATAAACAGCACGGCGATCGGGACGCCGCGGGATCGCCCGCGGTGTCCCGAAGTTGCGTTATAGGCAAAAATTAAAAGAATTTTTTGCTTTTTTTGCCATTTACCTATTGCAAAAAGCAAAAAAGTGTGCTAATATATCAAAGCGCCTGTATAAAGGCAGTTTTTAATAGGAGGAGTACGAATGCCTAACATCAAATCCGCAAAGAAGAGAGTTAAGGTCAGCGAAACCAAGGCTTTGCAGAACAAAATGTATAAGTCCCTGCTCAAAACTTCTATCAAGAAGTTCAAGCTCGCGGTAGAATCCGGCGACAAAGCTGCAGCAGAACAGGCCTATACCAAAGCTGTTTCCATGGTGGACAAATCCGTTGCAAAAGGGATCCTTCACGCTAACAATGCTGCACGCAAAAAGAGCCAGTACGCGCTTATGCTCAATTCTCTGGCGTAAGTCATACTCCCAAAGGTCAAGTGTTTTACAGCGCTGCTTGTAAATAAGCAGCGCATTTTGCCCGCGGGTGTAGTTCAATGGCAGAATTCCAGCCTTCCAAGCTGGCCGTGCGGGTCCGATTCCCGTCACCCGCTCCAAAAGGACCACGGTAAGAAAAAGCAGGAGACGCTGCTTTTTCTTGCCGTAAATGAACTTTGCAACCGAAAGCCGAATATGTGCCTTTAGCTCAGCAGGATAGAGCAACTGCCTTCTAAGCAGTAGGTCGAGGGTTCGAATCCCCCAAGGCACGCCAAAAAGAAAAAGTCGCGTAAGCGGCTTTTTCTTTTTGTACTCTTCTCTTTTCACTTTTCACTCTTCACTCTTCTCTCCGCTCCCCACGCGACTTTTTCCAGAGAAAAGATAAGAGAGAAAAGAGAAGAGAAAAGGTAGCTTTGCTTCGCAAAGCGTTGAATTATATAATAATTTGTGGTATAATTCAATCAGAGGTGATGACGAATGAACAGTCCTTTGCTCGATAAATCTCTTGATTTTGCAACACAGGTAGTATTGTTTTACGAGGATTTTTCTAAAACAAAAAAAGATACAACAATCGCAAAACAGTTACTTCGTTCTGCTGCAAGTGTTGGTGCAAATATAAACGAAGCCATATACGGTAACAGCAAAGCGGATTTTATATCAAAGCTTCACATTTCACTTAAGGAAACCGGTGAAAGCATATATTGGCTCACGCTTCTGAAAAGAACAAATCTGATAGAATATAACTTTGATGAACTCCTTTCTCTTGCAGAAGAAATCAAGCGAATGCTGATTGCATCACTTAATACCGCAAAGGAAAATAAATGAAGATTCTTTTTACTGCCTTCAAAGGCGTGCACAACACTTCTTTTCAGTTAGTGGATCAAACGGCAGCGAATTATATTTTATTAACCAATAGTTTTCAAGGATTGGAAAAAGACATTTCATTTATCAGTAGCGATTATAGCATAGTGTATATGTTTGGAGTCGATAAGAAACTGATAGATAAAGTCAGAATCGAAACGTGTGCAAAGTACAATGATGAAACGGTTTGTACAGATTTTAATGTACATTATTTAGAAACAATGCTTAGAAGCGCAGATATCTCTTACACCATATCAAATAAACCGACCCGTTATCTATGTAATGCGGCGTATTATCATATGCTAAAGAAAAATCCTAATACTGTTTTCATTCATATTCCATCATTAAAAGGTATGAGGATTGAACTGATGGATAAACTGATCGCATTTTTCAACGATATATGTTCCAACTAAAAAACTGCGAGAGTTCGAATTCATACGCAAAACTGCCGAAAATATCTTTTTTGTAGCCCATAGACAGAAAAAAGCACGCGATAAGCGTGCTTTTTTCGTTTCAGTTCACTTTTATGTCATGCCGCGCGCGGTGATCACTTCACGGCCCGCCAGCTTCAAAAACCTGGCGTCGTTCATCTGCTCGTTAGTCACGTATTCCCCGTCGCAAAAGAGCGCGTACGTTGTGACCGGGGTGGGCGCGTTCTGCGCCTGTTCTTTGGTTTCTATGCGCACTGCCTTGAACGGTATGCCGTGATCGCGCGCGGTCTGTTCGACTACCGGAACGTATTTTGCGTTGAACGGACACTGATTCGTATAATACAGCACATACCCCGTTTCGTCGACGTGAGGCCGCCTTGCGCATTCTTTTATACGCGGCTTCGGCGCGTCGGCGGAAAAAGGCAGATACCAAAGCTGTATCCCGTTTTCGGATTCGTCGCATACGAAAAAGCCCTTGTACTTTAAATACTTTGGGTCCGCGAGGAACGGTTTTTTCTTGGCGGAAGAAAGAATGCACAGACCGAGTTTCCCTTTTGACTTGCTGTCGGCAATGCATTCGCCGAGAAGATCATTTGAATATCCGTGCCCCTTAAATGAACCCGATACCCAAAGGCAGTCTATATACATATACCCTTCCGCCGATATGGGGTTCCAGGCGTTTTCGGCGGGGATATACTCGATAAAGCATTTGCCGCGTTCTGTGCTTTTAAGAAACACCAGCCCTTCGGCAAAGCGTTCCGCGAGCCACGCTTTTTTGGAAGCGACCTGGATATCGTTATTGTTGGATATGGCGCAGCAGATGTGCTCAGACGCCAGATTTTGTTCTGTTACTCTTATGTATTCCATAACACACGCTCCTTGATTTTTCCTGATATGATATCCTGCCGTAAGATACGTTTTCGCCGTGCCGCTCACGGCCGCGGACGGAAAACAAGCGCAGGATCGTTATACCGTATTCCTAATGCGATATTTGTTTGATATATTATAATATACCGCACGGCAAAATGCAACACCCGAAAATAAAAGCCGCGTTTTGAAAATTACCCATTGACAAAGGGCGGAAATTGTGATATACTCACAAAAGCTCGGTGGAAGTAGCTCAGTTGGTTAGAGTATCAGGTTGTGGCCCTGAGGGTCGTGGGTTCGAGTCCCAT
>CACYCI010000092.1 GCA_902772845.1 uncultured Ruminococcus sp. | reverse complement strand
GGCGTCGAGCTTAACGCCCAGATATTCCATATCGGCGCAGACGTCGGCGCGGACGGTCTCGTCGTTTTCGCCTATGCCGGCGGTGAACACTATGGCGTCAACGCCGTTCATCGCTGCGGAATATGCGCCTATGTATTTTTTGATATCGTAAACGAGTATGTCGTAAGCCAGCTTTGCGCGTTCGTTGCCGGCGCTCATGGCCGCCATGACCTTGCGCATATCGCTGTCCACGCCGGAAACGCCCAGCAGACCGCATTTTTTGTTCATCCAGCTCTGCATGGCGGAAGGAGCTATGTTTTCTTTTTCCATTATGAACGGAACGATGGCGGGGTCGACCGCGCCGCAGCGCGAGCCCATGATTATGCCGTCCAGCGGGGTGAAGCCCATGCTTGTGTCTATTACTTTGCCGTCTTTGACCGCGGAAATGGAAGATCCGTTGCCCAGATGGCAGGTGATGATGCGCGTGCCTTCGGCTTTGCCGCCCATGTATTCTATGCACTTGCCCGAAACGTACCTGTGGCTGGTGCCGTGGAAACCGTAGCGGCGAATAGCGTATTTTTCATAAAGCTCGTAGGGGATGGGGTACATATACGCCTTTGCGGGCATGGTCTGGTGGAAAGCGGTGTCTATAACGAGCACCTGCGGTATATTCGGCATGACGGCAAGGCAGCCTTCTATGCCGAGCAGATGCGGTTTGGTATGGAGCGGCGCAAGATCGATGCAGCGGCGAAGTTTTTCGAGCGAATCTTCGTTGACAAGCACCGACTGTACGAGCCAGGGACCGCCCTGCACTATGCGGTGGCCCACGGCGGAGATCTGATCGAGCGAATCTATGCAGCCGTATTCCTTATCGGTGAGCATTTCGACCATCATCCTGGTGGCTTCGGCGTGGGTGGGTATGTTTTCAAACTTTTCAAATTTCTTTTCACCCGCCTGGTGCTTCATGTGGCCGCCGTCAATGCCTATGCATTCGCAAAGGCCTTTGGCCATGACCTTTTGGCTTTCCATGTCGAAAAGCTGATACTTGAGCGAAGAACTGCCCGCGTTTACTACGAGAATGTACATGTTGGAAACTCCTTTTACTTGACAATATATTTTTTATAATTTATAATACATACACATACATATTGATTATATCGCAACGCACGCGAAAAAGCAAGGGTATTTTGATATGAATAACGCCGTTTTCGTAATATCCGAATTCAATCCGTTCACACGCGGCCACGCGCATCTGCTCGCCGAGCTTCACCGTTCTTACGACACGGTGATCTGCCTTATGTCGGGCGCGTTCGTCCAGCGCGGCTTACCCGCCTGCGCCCATAAATATCTGCGCGCAAAGGCGGCGGTGCTCGGCGGAGCCGACCTTGTGTTCGAACTCCCGTTCCCGTTTTCGTGTGCGGCGGCGCCGGATTTTGCCCGCGCCGGGGTGCGGCTGGGCGCGTCGCTGGGCGCTTCGGCTTTCGGTTTCGGCGCGGAAGACGGCCTTGAAAAAATAGAAAAAGCTTCGCTCGCCGCCACGCCGGAAAAAGCGCGCGCCGCCGTGGAAAACGACTGCAGACTTTCGTACCCCAAGGCGGTCTCCGCCGCGCTTTCCGCGGCGGGCCTTGAAAGCGGGCTGCTTTCCAGACCGAACAACATACTCGCGGCGGAATATCTGCGCGCGTGCCGCGTATACGCGCCGGAAGCGTCGCTCGTCTGCGTCAGCCGCGACACGTCGCTGCCTTCTTCTTCCGACGTGCGCGCCGCCATGAACGGCGACTGGAGCGCGCTCGTGCCGCAAAGCACGTATCGGACTCTGCGCGGATCGCTTGCGGATCCGGATCCGTTTTGGTCCGCCGCCATAGCGGATCTGAGGCGCGGCGCGGCAGCCGGGGACGTTTACGGAGGCGAAGGCGGCGTGCTCGAACGCATTTCCGCCGCCGCGCAGACCTGCCCGGATGTGGAAGCGCTGTGCGAAAAAGCCGCGTCCGCTACGCTCACCAAGGCGCGCGTCCGCCGCACGCTCATCGCTTCGTATTTCGGCGTGACGTCTGCGCGCGTTCACGCGGCGCCGTCATACGCGCTGCTTCTCGCGCTCGGCAGCCGCGGCCGGGAATATCTTTCGCAGCATAAAAACGATTTCGGAATTCCGGTCATAACAAAACCCGCCGATCATAAGGCGGCGGGTCCGGACGCTGCTGCGGATTTTGAATACGCGCTCGCTGCCGAGCGGGTGTATTCGCTGTGCTGCAAGGGGTATAACCCGCTTGCGGCAAGTCCGTTCAGTTGTATTTGATTATCTTTACCAGCTTGCAGTGCAGAACATAGCGTTCGTCTTCGTTCCTGCCGGAATTGGTGCAGGTGCAAAGCGTTATCAGGCGCGTGTTTTCGTCGTATGCAAGACGGCGTTTGAGTATGGAACGGCGCGATATCATCTTCAGAAAATCTTTATACGCGGCGTTGTCGCGGAAAGAGACCGTAATAAAATCAGAACCGTCGGAACGGTAAGCGGAAAAGATCTCGTAAACGTAAGTCGCCTGAGGCGTGATTATCTCAACGTTTATTAACGGAGCGGTCGATTCGCGGTCGGCGGAATCGAACCAGTCCTTTATGGCGCGGAACATCGTGCCGTTGGTCATGTTGTGGCCGTAAAAAATGGTGTTGTAGCTTTCGCCGTGGCGGTCGCTGTCGCGGTAATCTACAAATATTGTCCCGCCCACGGAATATTCGCCGTATATATTGCGGCGCAGGTAATAATCGTTGTCAGCCGCCTTATAAGCGGGGTAGTTTATGCTAAGCATTCCGCCGGTGCAGCGGATCCAGCCGTAAATTTCGGGGTTGATCTCTTTAAGCTTTGCTATGGTGTTCAGCACCGAATCGTAGCGGTCCGATATTTCCGGCTCGGCGAATTCCGGCTTGTATTCGTCTACACCCAGCGCGTCGTACAGGCAAAGCGGCGATGCCGCCGAATGCGATTTCATAAGCCGCGCCATAGCCGATTTTTCGGAATTGTTGCTGATGAGCCCTTCTATGAACTGCTCGCTCTTCATATCGTCGGCGAACCGGTTCGCAATAGATACCGCGCTGTACATGAACAGCGCGCCGCAGATCGTCAGCAGCGCCAGCCGCACGAAGAACGCGGCGTTCAGCACGCGGGTCCTCTTGCCCTTGTAAGTGCTTTCTATTTTGCTCACGTCGGCGTTTTCCACCGTCTCTTCAAAGCCGGCACCGGGGAGCTTTTCAAGCGGAGCGGTCATAAAAACGTCTTCCGTCTCTTCTTCGTATGAGCTTTCGGCTGCTTCTTCAAGGCGGTCGTCAGGGTCTGCCGTGACTTCATGCTCTTCCGTTAAAAGTCCGGCTTCCTCCGCGGGACCGGCCTCGGGTTCGGCGCACGGCGTATCTTCGGCGTCGACCGGGGATATTTCCGCCGCGTTATCAGCCGCCGCGTTATCGGGCGCCGAGTCCGCTTGCGGCTGCAATATCTTGTTTTTGCGTTTTTTTGCCATGCGTTCCGCCTCCTTTCGGCAAAATACAGTATAGCGATTTTGGCGGAGTTTTCAATAGGGGAACGCAAAAGTTTTAAAAATCGTTACAAAAACGGAAAAAATTGCCCGCCTTTCAGTATTCCTCTGTCATTATCGCCTTTATCTTTTCCAGCGTCGCGTCGCTCAGTTTGCATTCGGTCTTGAGAAAATACGTTATTTTTTCCTGCAGCGTGCCGCCTTCGTACGAATCGATAATATCGATATACGCTTTTTGTATGTTCGCCGTCTGCCTCAGCCCGCCCACCGAACCGAAATTCGAAAACAGATAATCCCTGAGCAGAGTTTCTTTTTCCACTCCCAAAAAGCCCAGAAGCAGGTAGGTGAGCAGCCCGGTGCGGTCGGTGCCTATGCGGCAGTGGTAGTATACCGGGTGTTTGTTTTCGTCGGCAAAGATCCTGAAACACCGCGCAATGCTGCGGGTGTTCCCCAAAAGCAGCTTTTCGTCAGAGTAATTGAACTCGAATTCGTAATAAAGCACGTCGCTTCCCAGCAGACTGGACCCCCGCGAACTTATCTCCTTTGCGCTTATCCAGCGCAGCTCTATGTCGCATTTCACGCCCAGTTCATCGCGCGCCTGGCTTATGCCTTTTTCCGTGATATGCGTGCCGTACAGGTCGTCGTCGAACGCGCCGCCGCGGTATATTTCGCCTTGTTTTACTCTGTGCGTCGCATCGATCTGCCAGCCGCCCACGTCTCTGACGTTGGGGACTCCGTCTATATCCAGGTTCCGCGGCGCTACGCCGGCGGTGGAAAAACGCGACGTGCCGCTTTCGTAAGTCTCTCCGTTTGCAAGCAGCGCGCGCACTTTCCAAAAGTATTCGGCACCTATAAGCAGGTTCCCGAACTCCGCGCTTTTTTCGCTCCCGGGGACGGTCTTTACTGCGGGGGCGGTAAAATTCGGATCCGTGTCGAGCAAAACGCCGTATTCTTCCGCTTCGGCAAAGAAATCCCAGCTCAAAGTTATACTGCGCGGCTTGCTGTATTCGTGCCTGCCGTCGGCAAATTCACCTATACGGTCGTAGGCGGATCCCAGATACGCGCTCTGTTCCGGCGTGTGTATGTCGAATTCCGCGCTTATTTCTTCAAGAGTAAAGCATTCCGGCGCGGCGACAGTGCCTGCGCCGCTTTCGTCCGCGCCTGCGCTTTCTTCGTCCGCCGTGGTCTCCGGCTGCGCGGATACGGGCGCGCTTTGCGTTTCGGATCCCGGCGCGGGGTCCGTTCCGGTCGCCGCACAGGCGGAAAAAAGCAGTGCCGCCGTCAAAATATATGCTATCAACGTCTTTTTCATATATCTTCCTCTGTAACAGTACATATCAGTATAATAAAATTCGTTCAAAAAGTCAACAAACTTTCCGTATGAAAGGTCAGGATAATATGGCAGCAAAAAAATCGCAGCGCGTTCGTCTGTTCGCGTATGCAAAAGAAAAATACGGCACGGAACCCGAATACCCCTGGATGCGGTTCCCGGATTACGCGGTGCTCAGGCATTCCGACGGGAACAAATGGTACGGGCTCGTAATGGATATCCCGCGGGAAAAGCTGGGGCTTGGCGGCGAAGGCAGGGCGGAAATACTCAACGTCAAGCTCGACGACCTCATGCACGCGGAATCGCTCGTCCGGCGCAAAGGATATTTTAAGGGATATCATATAAAAAGCGGGCTGTGGGTCTCGGTGCTGCTCGACGGGACCGTGCCTTTCGGGGAATTGTGCGGTCTGCTCGACCTTAGCTTTCGCGTCACCGCGTCCGCAAAGGCAAAAAAAGCCGTACGGCCGCCCAAAGAATGGCTCGTCCCCGCCAACCCCAAGTATTACGATATAGAGCGCGCTTTCGAAGAGAACGGCGAGATCGAATGGAAGCAGGGCAGAGGCATAAAGACGGGCGATACGGTCTATATGTACGTCGGCGCCCCGGTGTCCGCCGTGCTTTTCAAATGCGAAGTCACGCAGACCGGGATCCCTTTTGAATATTCCGGCGCGGACGTGAACATCACCGCGCTCATGAAGATCCGCCTGCTCGCCCGTTATCCGCGGGGCGGATTCACGTTCAAACGTCTGGGCGAAGAGTTCGGCGTCTTCACCGTGCGCGGACCGCGCGGAGTGCCGCGCCGTCTGAGCGCCGCTCTGGAAGCCGCAAACGGCGGAGATTTGTGAAAACACGGCAAAAAGTTTTGAAAACTGTTGACAAATCGCAAAAAACGTATAAAATAATATAGAATGCGTAAATATACGTGCGAATTATACGGAGGAAAACAAATGGCAAACGAAAATGTAAAAGCAATAGGCACCAACCGCAGCGAGCTCACGCTCAAAATAGAAAAACCGGCGTTCGACGCGGCGGTCATGGCGGCTTATAAAAAGAACGCGGGCAAACTCAACGTTCCCGGCTTCCGCCGCGGCAAGGCCCCCAAAGCAGTCATCGAAAAAATGTACGGCGCTTCCGTCTTCTACGAAGACGCCATTGATTCCGTGCTGCCCGAACTGTACGAAAACGCCGTTAAGGAATCCGGCCTCGACGTGGTGTCCCGCCCCGAGATCGACATTGTCTCCATAGACGAAAACGGCGCCGTCCTTACCGCAAAGGTCTATACCAGACCCGTGGCGCAGGTCAAAGAATATAAAGGTCTCAAAGCCGAAAAGCATCCCGTCGAAGTCACCGATAAAGAAGTGGACGACGAGATCTTTCACGAACGCAAACACAATGCGCGTATGCTCACCGTAACGGACCGCGCCGCAGAAGCGGGCGACATTGCCGTTATAGATTTCACCGGCTACCTCGACGGCAAAAAGTTCGAAGGCGGCGAAGCCAAGAACCACAACCTGGTGCTGGGCTCCGGTCAGTTCATCCCCGGCTTCGAAGAACAGATAGTCGGTCATAACGCAGGCGAAAAATTCGATATCACCGTGACCTTCCCCGAAGAATACGGCGAAAAATCGCTCGCCGGCAAAGAGACTGTGTTCTCTATCGTCCTTCACGAGCTCAAACGCGAAGAGATCCCCGCGCTCGACGACGATTTCGTAAAAGAAGTTTCTGAAGATCTGAACACCGTCGATGAATACAAGGCGCAGATCAAGGCGAAAATAACCGAAAGAAAAGAAGCCGCCGAACAGCGCGAATACGAAAAACGCGTGATGGACGCGCTTGCCGAAAATACCGAAGTCGAGATCCCCGACTGCATGATCGACGACGAAGTCGAAAACGACCTGCGCGATTACGATTACCGTCTGCGTTCTCAGGGCGGCAGTCTTGAAATGCTGTTCAAGTATACCGGCCAGAACGAAGAAGGCCTTAAAAAGATGTTCCGCCCGGACGCCGAACGCCGCGTTAAGATCCGTCTCGCAATCGACGCCGTCGCCAAGGCCGAATCCATAGCTCCCGCTGCCGAGGATATAGAAGAAGAATACAAAAAGATCGCCGAAGCGTACAAGATGGAACTCGACGACGTAAAGGCGCGTATCCCCGAAGAAAGCATCCGCGAAGACGTTACATACCGCAAGGCGAGCGAGCTCGTCATAGACAGCGCGGTCCCCACAGCTCCCGCTCCCAAGGCGGAAGAAGCTGCCGAAGAAAAGCCCAAGGCAAAGAAGAGCTCTAAACCCAAAGCGGCGCCCAAGACAAAAGAGACTCCCGCCGAAGACGCGGAACAACCTGCCGAAGACGCGGAAAAGCCCGTAAAAAAAGCTGCCAGACCCAGAACCAAAAAGGCGGTTGAAAAAACCGAAGAAAACGCAGACAAACAGTAACGGCGGCGCACTGCGCCCGCGCCCTCAGAAAGAAGGTACATTATGGCATTAGTCCCGATGGTAATAGAACAGACCAACCGCGGTGAAAGGTCTTTCGACATTTTCTCGCGCTTGCTCAACGACCGCATAGTTTTTCTCGGCGAAGAGATCAACGACGTCACGGCGTCTCTCGTCGTGGCTCAGCTCCTCTTCCTGGAAGCACAGGATCCCGATAAAGACATTTCGCTCTATATAAACTCGCCGGGCGGCAGCATCACCAGCGGAATGGCTATTTACGACACCATGAACTTTATCAAATGCGACGTTTCCACCATATGCGTGGGGATGGCGGCTTCCATGGCGGCGTTCCTGCTTGCCGCGGGCGCAAAGGGCAAACGCATCGCGCTCCCCAATTCTGAGATCATGATCCATCAGCCCCTGGGCGGGATGCAGGGTCAGGCGACCGATATCCGCATACACGCGGACCGCATTATCCGCATCAAGGAAAAGCTCAACCATATACTCGCTCAGAACACCGGAAAGAGCTACGGTCAGATCTGCGCCGATACCGAACGCGACAATTTTATGGAAGCTTCCGAAGCGCTCGAATACGGGCTCATTGACAAGATTCTCGAAAAAAGGTAAAAACAGTCAATGGATAAAAACGGCAAAACCGGAAAACACTGCGCTTTCTGCGGCAGATATACCGAAAACCCCATAACGCTTAACGTCGAAGGCAGGCAGATGGATTTTTGCGAAGACTGCATTTCCATCTGCACCGCCATAACCTATGAATACGAAGACTCGGTCGCGGCGTCTTCGGAACGGTCGCACAAGCCCAAACCCATAGCGCTTCCCAAGCCGGCCGAACTCAAGGCGCGGCTCGACGAGCACGTCATCGGGCAGGACGAAGCCAAGGTGGCGCTTTCGGTGGCGGTCTATAACCACTACAAGCGCATAAATTCGCTGCTCGCCGCCTCCGGCAAAAAGAAAAAGCAGCCCGACGACGGCGTAAAGCTGCAAAAATCCAACGTGCTCATGCTCGGCCCCACCGGCGTGGGCAAAACTCTGCTCGCCCAGACACTTGCGGAAATACTGGAAGTGCCTTTCGCCATAGCAGACGCGACCACGCTTACCGAAGCGGGCTACGTCGGCGAAGACGTGGAAAACATCCTGCTTCGGCTCATACAGGCGGCGGAATACGATATCGAAAAAGCCGAACGCGGCATAATTTATATAGACGAGATCGATAAGATCAGCCGCCGCAGCGAAAACCGTTCCATCACCCGCGACGTTTCGGGCGAAGGCGTCCAGCAGGCGCTGCTCAAAATATTGGAAGGCACCGTCTCCAACGTCCCGCCGCAGGGCGGCAGAAAGCACCCCAACCAGGAATTCATACAGATAGACACCACAAATATACTGTTTATATGCGGCGGAGCTTTCGACGGGCTCGAATCCATAATAGAAAACCGCCGCGGCAGACAAGCGATAGGGTATTCTTCGGGCATAATGACGCGTGAGCAGAAAACTCAGGCGCGCATATTGCGCGACGTCACCCCTCACGACCTCGTAAAGTTCGGGCTCATTCCCGAACTCGTCGGCCGTATACCCGTGGTCTGCGCGCTCGACCCGCTGGATAAGGAAGGACTCGTGAGAATACTGACCGAACCCAAGAACGCGCTGGTCAAGCAGTATCAAAAGCTTATGGAAATGGACGGAGTCAAGCTCGTTTTCGAACGCGAAGCGCTTGAAAAGATCGCCGAAAAGGCCATAGCGCTCAACACCGGCGCGCGCGGGCTGCGTTCCATTACCGAAAAACTCATGACCGGCTTCATGTTCGATATCCCGTCAAAGCCGGATGTCAAAGAACTGCGCATCACGCCGGATATGATCCGGTAATAAAGAAATAAAGTAAAAAAAGGACGTTTAAATGGCGGATATCGAAGAGATCGTTTTCCCGGCGTTCACTCTTGATACCGATCTGAAGATCGTTTCCAAAAATTTTGTTTCCGCGCGCTCCTTTTCCGCGCTGCGCGTGGGTAAAAGCGCGTCGCTGATTACCGACGAAGACGGCATGAACAAGCTGCGTGCGCTCAAGCCCGGCGAAAGCGCGTCTTTTACCTGCTTTTGCCCCGCTCCGGTGGGAGCGCTGGCTTTCCGCATGGAAGAAAGCATACTTGTGCGGATCAACCCGGCGACCGCCGCGCTTGTCGAACACGCGCGTGATATGCAGCGCCTGAACAAGGAACTTTTTACCGGGTTCCACGAACTGTGCGCAGGCGAAACCGTCGACCCGCGCTCTATGCCCCGGCTGAGGCGGCTGGTTTTCATGCAGGAACGTATAAACGAATATATAGCGCGCGCTCTGCTTCCGCAAAGCGAACGTTTTTGCCGTACGGACTTCGTTCAGACGGCGTCCGGCGCCGCCGCGGCGGCTTCGGGCGTGCTGTCGGAGACCGGCAGGGGAGTCGTCTGCACCGGCGACCTTTCTTCGGCCGACGTGTTCGTTTCGTTAAAGGATATCTCTTATATGATCCTTGCGCTCGTTTCGGTGTCAGTGGAACTTTCGTGCGGACGCCTTACCGAGATCCGCATTTCGCGCACAAAGGCGAGCGTATCCGCGGAGTTCATGTTTTCGGTATCGCCCCGCAAAGCCGCCGTCTTTTTGCAGGCGTTCAGCTTTGAACTGCCGGAGCGTTCGGATACGCGCCGCGCTGAAGAACGCGAGCTTTCGTTTTTGGCTTCTTATTCACGCCTGCTTTGCGAACTCAACGGCGGCAGTCTGACCGCCGCGGTCTCGGACGGGGTCGCCTGCGTAAGGACCGAATTCCCGATCTGCCGCGACGATACCGTCACTTTGTCAGTTCCTCCGCTGCTCGTGCGCGAGCTCGAGGAAAGCGCAAGGGCGTTTTTGGGTATGCTGCAGCCGTAATTGCACGAAAATTTACAAAATATCTATCGCGCCATAACACCGTGCGCGAATAACCGTTTGACAAAACCGCGTTATTGCTTTATAATGATGGCGGTAACAAAGAAACTTTTCCGGAGGTGCGCCTTATGTCCGCCGCGTTCAGGAATTTTATAATCACGTTCGTCGTAATGTTCGCGCTGTTCGGCTTTCTTGCATACAAAGCTCTGCCGGATATCAACGCCGCGCTGTTCCCTTCGCCGCAGAATACTTCCGGGCCCGAGGAATCTTCCGGCGCCGATATCTCCGTCCCCGAGGATACGTCGGCGGAAACGTCGGATCCCGACCCTGTGGTCAAGGATAACGTGTTTGATTGCATCATAGCCGCAAAGAACGATTCCGGCGCCGTATGCTCGCTGATCTACGTTTCGGTGTCGGAACTCAACAAGACCTACACGGTCTGCCGCATCCCCGTGGACCTTCACGTCAAGGACAACAGCATCTACCGCGTGCTTTCCACGCAGCTTGGCTCGAACAACGAAGAATATCTGCTCAAAAAGCTTTCGCCGCTCGTGGGCAAAGAGATCAAGCACTACATAATCTGCAACACCGCTTCTTTCGAGGCGATCATTTCCGCCGCCGAAAAGGCCAAAAAGACAATAACTGTCAATCTGCCGTATCAGGTGCGCTACCTGCGCCCCGAATACGCCGAGTTTGACGAAAAATACGAAGAGTATTATACAACCATCAGCGGCTCTGTCGAGCTCACGCCGGAAAATATCGCCGCCATCTTCAATTCTTACGCCGACGATCAGTCGGTCGGCGACTATTATTTTCAGGACGCCACGCTCGGCATGAACGTCTTCGTCGGGCTCGTGTCGCTCACCGGACTCGGCACGGATACCAACGCGCTGGGCAAGCTGCACGCTGCGGTCCGCACTGATATACCGCTTTCGGACGTGCTGAAATATTCGCGCATGCTGTTTTCCTACAGCGAATACAACGTTAAGCAGCTTACTTATCCTTCGGCGTATTACAGCAGCAACAAAGTCACCGTAAAAGTCCCCAACTGGGAAAAAGGCATAAAAGATCTGGCTTCCGCCGAAGAAAAATAAGCAAAAACTATTGCAATATTAAAAAAAACGTGTTATTATAAATCAAACCCAAAACGGAGGTGTGTTTTTATGGCATACGTAATTGACAAAGAGCTGTGTCTCGGCTGCGGCACCTGCGAAGCAGAATGCCCGGTCTCCGCTATCACCGTCGACGAAGACGGCAAATACATTATCGATCCCGATACGTGCCTCGATTGCGGTACCTGCGCCGGCGTTTGCCCCGTTGACGCCCCTAAAGGCTGATTGACGGCTTAACGAACAAAACACACTTTACCCATAGATCTTGGTCTATGGGTAAAGTTATCTATGGGTGAATTTGCGTGAAAACAGTTACCACCGCCGTAAACTACGGTATCAAGCTCACCGAATACGAAGGCGGCATACGTTTCGGCACCGATTCGCTGCTCGTTTCGGATTTTTGCCCCCGCTGCGCGGACGCGGTCGATCTGGGAGCCGGCAGCGGGGTAATAGGCCTTTTGCTTTTGGCGTCCGGCAAGGCGAAAACCGTTACGGGCATAGAGCTTTCGCCCGAATACGCGCGCCTGGCCGAAGAAAACGCATGCGCAAACGGTTTTTCGGGCGCTTATTCGTGCGTCTGCGCCGACGTGGCTGACGTCCGGCGGGTCCGTGAAGCCGGCAAATACGGTCTGTGCGTGAGCAATCCGCCCTATCTCCCCGCAAACACCGGGCATATCAACGAGCAGGGGCTCAAACATTCGGCTTTTCACGAGACCACGGCCGGAATAACCGAATTCTGCTCGGCCGCCTCTTATCTGCTTAAATACGGCGGCAAATTCTGCGTGGTCTATCGCACGGAATACCTGCAGCGGCTTGTGACCGCCGCCGGGGAAAACGGGCTTGCATTAAAGCGGCTGCGCTTTGTATATCCCGATACCGCTTCCGCGCCCCCTCTGCTGCTGGCGGAGTTCCGCAAGGGAGGCGGGGCCGGCGCCGCGGTGCTTCCGCCGCTTTTGATATATGACGACACGGAACACAAGCGATACAGCGCGGAAATGCAAAAGCTGATCCTGCGCTGAGCCATTATTTACAAAAAAATGAAAAAACTCAAAAAAACGCTCATAGCACTTCTCGCGGCGGTGATAACGCTTACCGCCTTAGCTCCTTGCGGCATTTTGTCGGCGGCGTCGGGAAGCGCGGGCGTTTTTTCGCGCTTTGACGCGCTGCGCGGCTCGCTGCTCGCGGGTGAGATATCGGAACTTCCGGATGATCCGCTCGCCGGTGCGCAGGAACGCTCGGTGCTGGCTTTCAGGCGCGGCACGGATAAGCAAAAGGCATACGAAATGCTGCAAAAGCTCGGCGCATTCAGACCGCTTGCGTTCACCGATCAGCTCGTATTCGCGGTGGGCGTTGCGGCGGAACGCGCCCGTGCGGTCTGCGGCGGCTCGCTGCTGTACTGCGTGCCGGATGACTTTTGCGACGTTTCGCTGTGCGAAGCGGCGGAGATCCCGCCCGAACTTACCGCCATACACGCGCCCGGGTCCCCTTCCGGCGGCGAAGGCGTCGTTATCGCCGTGCTCGACAGCGGCGTCGACAGAGCGGATCCGCGGCTTGCGGGCGCTCACATACTTCCCGGCTGGGACGCTGTCGGCGGAGGCGGCGAAGTCGTTTCTGACGAAGCCGGACACGGCACCGTGATCTGCCGCATCATCTGCGGCGAAAACTACGGAGTCGCACGCGGGGCGTCCGTGCTGCCCGTGCGTATAACCTCGGACGGCAAAAAAATAAAGACTTCGCACCTTGTGGAAAGTCTGTACTACGCCGCGGACAGCGGCGCGGACATAATAAATATGTCTTTCGGCGGATATATCCAAAACGCCGCCGAAAGCGAAGCCGTTGCGTATGCCGCCAAAAAAGGGTGCGTGCTGGTGGCTTCCGCCGGCAACGAAGGCGCCGACCCGGAATTTGCCGGCAGATACGCGTATCCGGCGTCGTTCGAAAACGTAATAAGCGTGGCGTCTTTCGGCAGAAACGGCGGGCTCAGCAGCTTTTCGCAGTATAACGACAAAGTCGATATCTGCGCCCCCGGCGAAGGCCTTGCGCTGGGTGAGGACGGCGCGCTGATAGACGGCACCTCGTTTTCCACTGCCTACGTTTCCGCGGCGGCGGCGCTTTGCATTGAAAAGCGCGGCGAAAAAATAGATTCCGCTCATTTTGAAAAGCTGCTTCAGTACGCCTGCGCTTCGGTGCGCGGCGAATCCGACGGCTGGGGCGACCTGGATATAGAAAAGCTGCTCGCCTGCGCCGATATGCCTTACGTCGAAGGCGTCTGCAACGGCGGATGCTATTTTTCGGAACTTTCGGCCGTTTTCGGCGACTGTACCGCACGGCTCGACGGCGAGCCGTACGAAAGCGGCGACGTGATCTTTTCGCAGGGGGCGCACACGCTCACTGTGGCGGATACGCGCGGCGAAGTGACTTTTGAATTTTTCGTGGATACGCTGCCGCTAACTTATTCCACCGAAAAAGGCGACGGCTGGGTGGCGTTCGTATTCGAACGCGGAACGGCGCTGCTGGACGGAGAAAAGTACGTTTCCGGCACGCGCGTGACGCGCCGCGGCGACCACGTTTTCGAGCTGACCGGCCCTTACGGCAACAAGACCGGCACTGCGTTTTCCATTTTGGGCACGCTGCCCGCGGTGTTCGGCGTCCGGGACGGCGGAGTTTATTCCGAACCGGTCGAGATCGCAGCGGTCGGCGCCGGAAAGACTTATATAGACGGCGTTGAATTTTTCGGCCGCACCTGCGTGTACGCCAACGGAAACCACACCGTAAAGGTTTCCGACATCACCGGCGAATACTCGCGCGAGATTGAGTTTTCACTTAAAAACGCGCCCGAGCAGCGTATAGGCGTTTTGCCCGCGGGCCGCGCGTTTTTCGATAACGAAAACGGCTACGTCGCGCTTTGGGAGCCCGGCGGCTCCGCAATAACGCTTTACACACCCGAAGATCTTACCACTCCGCTGCGCGAACTGACGTTTGAAGGCGCGGTGATAGACATGTTCCGTGAAAACGGCAGCGTTTACGCCGTGCATACGCGCGGATGGCGGGTGTTCGACCGCGCGGATATCCTCTTTGGCGAAGGGGATTCCGGCGAATATTCAATAGAAGGCGAAAGCGCGGTCACGGCGTGCGTTTACGGCGGCGAGGTGTTCTACGCCGACGAATCCGGCTATGTGCACCGCGGCGCTTCCGACCCCGCCCCTCTCGATCTGGGCAGCCGTTCCGTGCTGCTGTGCCCGGCGTCCGACCGCGTGCTGGCGTATTCCGCCTATATTCCGGGCAGCATATACGAATATACCGCAAACGCCTGGACGCGGCGCGCCCTGGCTTCCGAGCCGGGTTATTTCGGACTTTCGGCGTCCGATGAATGCGTTTGCGTGGGCAACGACATATACGCGGACGGCGAATACGGTTCCGTGCGGTGCCGTTTGCCCGAAACCGAAAAGATAATCGGCTGCCGTGCAGACGCCGTCATCACGACTACCGGCGTTTATAACGCACTTACGGGCGAACGCCTGGGCTCGTATCCTTCGCTCGTATCGTCTGTCTGCTTCGATACCGGCATCGTCGTCACGGTCGATCCGGAGCTGGTCTATTCCGTGTCTGCCTCGGGCGGACTTTACGGCTCCGCGCGCGCAGTTTCCGCCATTGTCGGCGAGCCGGTCTCGATCGACGAATTCACTTTCCGCGCCGAAATGGCCGAAAACGCAAGGGTGGCGGACGCTTTCCCGTGCGGGGACGACTGCGTGTACGTCATACTCAAAAACGATAACCGCCTGTATAAGCTCGATCTTTCGACCGGCGCGCTCGTGAGCGCGGAGTGGCTTAGATACCTGCCGCTGAAGATAGCCGCTTTCGGCGACGGCGCGGCAGTGGTGTTTGAAAGGTCTGATTCCGTTTACCTTACTCAGACCCGGGATTATATGGAATTTCCGCTCAACGTCACCGACGTTTGCGTCTGCGAAGGCGAAGTCTACGCCGTTATGGAAGGCGGGCTCTGGCGCATGCCGCAGGACGTGCCGGTAAAAATAGAAGGGCTCGAAGGCGTAAGGCAGATAAGCGAATACCGGGGCGCGGTCTGCGCCTTTTGCGGCGATTCGGCGGCGGTGTACGATCCTGCCGCAAACGCCGTCACCGCCGAGATCTCGGCTGAATTCAGGTCGGCCTTCGCGGTTTCGGAAAAATACGTTTTCGTCGGCGCCGACGTGTTCGAAAGCGCTGGGCTCACCCCGGTCGTTACGCTCGGCGAAGCGCCTTCGTGCGCGCGCTCCGACGTTGCTTTCTGCGAAAGCGGCGTGTATGATCTGACCGACGGCAAAAGAATATCGTCCGCCTCCGTTTCGGGCGGTAAATGCGTGATCACACCGCGCTTTCTGCTCGCCGAATTCACCGAAAACTCACTCACCGTGACCGACTGTACCGGCGATATTTCAAAAGCTCCGGTAATATCCGGCGTCGCCGACGGCGGCGAATATTACGGCGAAGTCGGCATCAGCACAGATATTGGCAAGTTGTATCTGGACGGCGCGGCTATGGAAAACGGCGGCTCCGTGACCGCCGTGGGGCCGCATTCGCTGCGCGTCAAACTGCCGTTCGGCATTTCGCACACGTTGGGGTTCACGCTTTTGCGCCACCCGACCGGCATAGTGATATCTCGCACGGAAACAGAACTTTCGCCGGGGCAAAGCTTCGGTCTCGCGCCAAAGCTCGTCCCCTCCGACGCCACGGGCAAAATAGTATTTTATTCAAATTCGCCGGCTGTCAAGGTGTCAGCCGAAGGAAGAGTCACGGCGGTATCGTACGGGACCGCGCTCGTCACCGCTTTTGTGGAAGGCACCGACCTGTTCACTTCGTGCACGGTGAACGTGGCGAACGCCGCCATTGAATTCAACGGCGGCGCGTATTCGATAGACCGCGATATCGGTGTGGTTTCGGGAGTGCTTCCCGGAACGGATATAACGCGCCTCATAGCCGATACCACCGACCCGGACGCGGTTACCGCGTTCGCCGCAGACGGCACCGCGCTGCAAAGCGGCGCCGTACGCACGGGCACGGTGCTGCAAAAGCGCTCGCTTTCCGGCAAAGTCACCGATACGCTCACGGTAGCGGTATCCGGCGACGCCGACCGCGACGGCAGGGTGACCGTGGCGGACGCCGATATACTTTTCGCACATCTGCGCGGCAGCCGGGTGCAGGACGGCGTTATCGCCGCCGCGCTCGACGTTAACGGCAACGGCAAGATCACTTCTTCCGACCTCAAGGCGCTGTACCGTCTGCTCGAATACGTTTCCGGCGTTCCGTGTGAGCGCGCGCCGCTGGCTGTCGTGCCGGATCTCGTCAGCCCCGGAGCGGTGTTCCCGGTGTATATCCGCGCAGGCAGTCTCAAAAACGAATCCCTGGCAGGCGCGCTCGTATATGACGAAAACGAGCTTTCGTTCGTCAGCACCGCCCAAAACATAAGCGAAATATTCATTCAAAACGATCCCGGTGCGCTGCGTTTCTGCGTTCCCGCGGCGGACCGCGCACAAGGCGATATTATGTGCGTTTATATGCGCGCGCCGCAGGGAACGGGATCCGTAACGCTCCGCCTGACCGATATGTCGTTAAGCGGGTCGGGCACTTTGGCATCTCCCGCAGATTTCGCCGTTACCGTCCCCGTTATCGCCCCGGCTGAACGGCTCGAGGTCGCCTGCGCCAACGCCGAGCTCGAATTCAGAAGGGACGTCTATTCCTATTCGCTCACCGTTCCGTACGGTGAAAGCGAGCTTTTGCTCGATATTTCTTCTCCGGCGGAATGCTTCGTATACACGTCATCGCGCGCGCTTGCGCCGGAAGGCGTCACCGCGGTGACGCTCACTTACGTCACCCCCGCCGAAACGTTCGTATATACGTTCAACGCCGAACACGGCGAAGTCCGTCAGCCGGATACCGATAACGCGCTCGGCGGCATCACGGTCACCGGCGCCGCGCTCGAGCCGCAGTTCTCTCCGCTTGTGCACGAATATACGGTGTCCGCGCCCAAAGACGTCACTGTCGCCGTCAGCGCGCAGGCCAACAGCAAATACGCGCACGTCGAAACGTCCACGGAATACGGCGAAGACGGCATAACCTACAGGTTCGTCTGCACTCCGGAATCCGGCGAAGCCGCCGAATATACAGTCAGAGTCATTTACGAGCAGGCGGCTTCTCACGTCTCCGCTTCGGATACGGACTCTTCCGCGCCGGAAGAGTCTTCTTCCGCCCCCGCTGAAGAAAGCGTGTCGGCAGTCACGGAGGAAAGCGTTGAAGATCCGTCGAACTCTGATCCCGCGCAAAAAGAAAAAGGCGGCAAAGCAGTCTGGCTGCTTTACGCCGCCCTGGCGTTTGTTATTCTCATAGCCGCGTGCGCCGTCGTCACCGTGCGCCGTCGCTCCGGAAAATGACCGCTTTACATGACTTCGCATATACCGCAGGCGGGAGCCACCGCAAGGCGTACGTCACCTTCGCCGAAATCCGCCCTGACCGCGGCGCCTTTCTCCGTGAGCGAGCTGAACGACGCGGCAAAAGCCGCGCGCGGCGTGTTGTTGCGCGGCGAAAGGTGCGCAAGCACCAGCGATACCGCGCCCGTCTGCGCCAGATAAGGCACGAACGCCGCGCAAGCGTCGTTGGAAAGATGCCCCCGGCTGCCGAGTATGCGAGCCTTTACGGATTGCGGATAGTCGCCGTTTTTCAGCATTTCTATATCGTGGTTGGATTCTATTATCACCGCCCGGCAGCCGCCAAGCGCCCGGGCGGCGCTTTTTGTAACGTAGCCCATGTCGGTACCGAGGCCGAACTTCACTCCGTCGAGATCCACGCAAAAGCCGCAGCTCGCCGCGGAATCGTGCGGGGTGGCGAACGGCGTGACCGTCGCTCCGTCCAGCGTGACGGCTGCGTCCGGCTGAAGAGGGCGCAAAAAGCACGCCGCGTGCGGAGCGCATGCCGTTATTCCTTTGAACGAAGCCGCCGGAGCGTAGACCGGCAGTAAAAAATGCTTGCAAAGCATTTCCAGGCCGCGTATGTGGTCTGTGTGCTCGTGCGTTATGAATACCGCCTTTATTTTTGCAAGCGACGTGCCGAGCGAATTCAGCGCGGCTTCGCACGAGCGCGCCGAAACTCCGCAATCTATAAGATATTCGTTTTTGCCGTTTTTAAAATACACGCAGTTGCCGTCGGAAGACGAAAACAGAGTATAGACTTTTTTTCCGTCCATTATCGCGCCTGCGCTTCCGCGGTGAATTCGCGCGTGACGCAGATCGCGCCGTAGGGACGTATTTTAAGGAACATACAGCTGCCTTCGCCGAAAATGCGTTCGATCTCGCGCTTGAGCGCCTCTTTCTGCTCCGGCCCCGGCCACGCCTGAACGGTACCGGCAAAACCGCCGCCGTGCACGCGGGCAGTCACGCCCAGGCAGTCGCACAGCGCCAGCGCCAGGGAAATGCCCTGCTCGGCGGTGTTTTCCGCGCAGAACACGTTCTGCAGGAATTTATACGAAGAATCGCCCGAACGCTGCAGCAGACGGAAAAATCCGGCGTAGTCGCCGCGCTTTATGGCGGCGCGCTGGTTTTCAACTCTGTCGTTTTCTTCAAAATAATGTATCGCTCTCAGCACCGCCCTGTCGCCGCATTCGGCGCGAAGCTCGGGTATGGCGTCAAAGAAAGCGTCCTTGTGCACCATGCGCAGCACGGGCTTGCCGAAATGCGCCGCCACCTGTTTCATTTCCGCGGGGAGGGCGGCGTACTGATCGGTGAGCTTTGCGTGGCTGCCGCCGGTGTTTATAAGGCACAGCTCTTTCCCGGCGGCCGCAGGGTCAAAGGTGAGCTTTTCGGCGTAGGGCACGGAAGGATCCGCAAAGTCTATGTAAGATATACCGCCCATGGCGCACGCCGCCTGATCCATGAGACCGCACGGCTTGCCGAAGAACACGTTTTCGGCGTACTGACCGGCTTTTGCCAGTTCCATGGCGCCGATCTCGCCGCCGTTGAAGAATTCGTTGAGTATTTCGCCCGCCATCACCTCAAAAGCGGCGGAAGAAGATATGCCGCTGCCCATGATGACGTCGCTCTTGGTGAAGGCGCAGAATCCGCCGACCTTGCGCGAATTTTTGACGAACCAATCCGCCACGCCGGCTATGAGCGCGGCGGAACACCCCGGCTTGACCGTGTCGGGACTGACGGAGCTGAGGTCTATAACGCTTTCGCGGTAGCCGTCGCTTTTAAGGGATATCACACCGTTGTCAGTCTTTGCCGCCACCGATATTATATCTATATCCACCGAACCGCATATCACCTTGCCGTTGTTGTGGTCGGTATGGTTGCCGCTGATCTCGGTTCGGCCGGGGACGGAAAACAGCTCGACGTCTTTATCGCCGTAGGTGGAAATAAAGCTCTGCGCGGCGGCGTGGTAGCGCTCGCGCTGATATTCAAGACGGTCTTCGCCGTAAAGCGCGCAAAGCGCGGCGTCAAGGCCGCCGTTTTTTATTTTTTCCGCAAGAATTGAACATTTCATAACGCGTGGTGTCCTCCGTAGATGAATGAGTTATTTTCCCAAAGCGGCGTCGCGCGCGGCGGCAGCTCCGCCCGCGGCGGTAAGGATGCTTTCAGCTTCGGCGCCGAACGCCTGGATCTCGCTTACGCCGCAATGCTCGCTCTGCACCGAATAGTTCACTCGCACATAGCGCGCGGCAACGGGCGATTCGGGCACGACGTAAAGCGTGCGCCGCTTGAGCTCGCCGGATCTCACCAGCGCGTTCTTTTGAGTTTCTGCGGAAGCGGGGTAATAATGCACGCCGTCGGCGGAAAAATCAAAAGTCACTTCGGGGTCGTCGGCCGAATCCAGGCCCCACGGGCCGCCCACCACGTCGGTGTCGGCGCGCGATATCAGGTACAGCTTGCCCAGGTCAACGGTGACAGACATTTTTTTGCCTTTATAGACGCCGCACATAACGTCGGCGCAGTTCACGGTCTTCATGCCGTCGGTGTATTTGCCAATGACCGAGCCGTCGGCGCGGACGTCGGTCCATTTGTCGTAGGTCCATTCGCCGGTGTATGGCTCGCCGGTGACGGTGTATGGCTTGCCGTAGGCAAGGTTTTCGTAGACCGTGCGTTTAACGCGCATGGTCTCGGGCTTTATGGCTCCCGCGGTGAATTCGGTCTCCACCGCCTTGGCGGCTTCGGCCTGAAGCACGTCCACCATATCCTGCGGAAGGTACGCGGTGTAGGTGTTGCCCACCGGCGAAACGCCGAAGAAGGAATACATAAGAGTAGCGGCGGCAAGATAGCTGCCCGCCTTGGAATGGTGCGAATTGTCCGAAGCGTAAAGGTTTATTTCGCGGTGCTCGGTGCGGCAGTATTCAAACGCCACCGCCACGGGCGAACAACGCAGCCCGTACAGCCTGGAAAGCCGCATATAGTTGCGGTAATGACGTATGGCGCCGTCGGTGCGCGCGCTGTCGTCGCTGGTGGAAGAATAGCGCATATACAGCAGCGGCTCCGCGCCGTTTTTGTATACGAGCGGGAGTATTATATCGAGCGCGGGCTGCGAGTCTTCAAAGTCTGCCGAGCCCGCGTCCTGCAGCACCACGTAATCGTACTTGCGTGATTCCAGCGCTTTGCGCAGCGCCTTGCCGCGTTCGTGATTTTCGTTGGCGAATTCCGAAAGGTACGCGCTGCCGAAAGTGCAGTAGGTGACCGAAACGTCTATACCCGCCGCCGTGCACATGGCGCGGAATTTGAGCGGTATCCCGTTAAAGTACGTGGAGCTGTTGCCAACGAACAGAAAAGATTTGCTGCCTTCGGGGTCGGTCTGCGCCTTATCGTATTTCATGCTCAGAGTCTGCGCTTCTTTATCATACGAAGCGTACACGGTGCGCACCACGGTCATGGTGGAATTGTAAAGCACCGCGCCTTCAAAAACAAACGCGTACACGCGGTGGATCTTTACGGAAGCGGCGCCGCCGAACACGACCATGAACCCGTGCGGCGGTATGAACACTTCGGTCTGAGGCGATCCGAACGTGCCGTCTTTGTTGCCGTAAAGGTTTTCGCCCGCCTCGGTCATCAGCCCGTCGGCGTTGAAAACCATCACGCGCGAAGACATAAAGTTGTATTTGTCGGTCCGTACCGTACGGGTCTCGTCGGAATCGTTTTCAAAAACGGTTATTTGCCTTGAAGTCGGGACCTTTTCCCATCCGTTGATATCCAAAGTGAATTCTACCATATCCGTTTTATGTTCCTCCTCTGCGCCGACGGAAAACGGCAGCGCACATATAATCAGCGCGGCTGCCAGCGCAAGCGCCGCAAGTCTCTTTGTAAACGTCATCGCTTCGTGACCTCCGTTCGTCGTATTTTCATATAAGGATTATACCGCATCCGGCGGCGAAAATCAATGATTATTTTACCGCGTAAACAAAAACGTCAAAAGCGGGTATGTATTCGGTGTTGCGCAGATAAAGCCGGCAGCCCGGCATCTGGCGCGAAATCCACAGCGGCAGATCTATAATGTCGTACGCACGGTGGTAGACGGCGCATTTCAGCGCCGGGCGCTGCGAATAAAGAGTGTTCACCGCGCCGCACAGCACCGCAAGGTCCGCGCCTTCGGCGTCGCATTTTAACGCGCCCACTTTTTCTTTCACAAACGAATCCAATTTCACAACGTCTGTTTCCGTGCCGCGGTCCGATATCCCGCCGCCGCGCCCTTTGCCTTTTGCAAAAAACGCTTTTCCTTCAAAGTCGCCGCAGGCGGCGTTGACGCAGCGCACGTTTTCAAGCGCGCTCACGTTGGCGCAAAGCCGCGAAAAGTTTTTCGGGTCGGGCTCAAAGGCGTATATGCTTTCGCATACTCCGTTTGCGGCGTATTCAAGCACCGTGTCGCCGTCGTACGCGCCCACGTCGACGTAGGCACCCGCTCTGCCGTACCAGCCGTCGGGAACGGAATCGTCGGTGCAGATCCGGCTTATGTCCGCGGTCACGTCGTATTCGAGCACGCCGTCGAACACCCGGCGCGAGCTTTCGTCCGCAAAAAGCGCGCGCACTTCGCTTATCTTCGCGCTTTCGGTTTCCATGTATTCTTTGTCTATGCATCCGTCGCCGTAGGGCGGAAGGTTGGGCGCGTAAAATTCGCGCCTTTGCGCCATGCGGCGGAATATCCCGCAATCCGCGCCGTGCAGCGCGAAAGCGCTCACGCACGCAAAGTCGCCGTAAAGCTCCTGCGCCTGCGATTCGGTCAGAACCTTGCTGCCCAAAAAGCTCTGCCCCCGCACGAATCCGTCCGAAGCGAACACGCCGCAGATCTCCACACCGTTTGCCGAAAGGTGCCGTATTATCTTTTCCGCGCCGTTGCCCATGCCGTAGACGCACACGTTTTTTCCGCTTTTCCGCAGCTTTTCTATGTAACTTTCCATTATACGCGCTCCTTTGCAGATATATTATCAAAAAGTTAATAATTTGTATATAACTTTAACGTAATTTTTTTGTTAAAATTGTTCGCGAACAGAGAGGTGGCTTTATGCAAAAAGAACTGTATCTTAACAAGCTGCGCGCGGCTTTCCTGGCACGCTCGGCGGGCTGTACGCTCGGCGCCCCCGTGGAAGGATGGACCACCGCCCGCATGGAAGAATACGCCCGCTCGATCGGTCAGAAGTTCCCGTGCGAAAACTATTGGGAAGACACTCCTCATCCGGACGCCGTGCGCTATATCCGCCAGCGTTTCCGCGATTACACCCGCCCGCACATAAACGGCGTCCCGTGCGACGACGATATCGGCTATACGCTGCTTTCGCTGTTCATAGCGGAAGAAGGCGGCGGAAGGGATTTCACGCTGGAAGACGTGAAAAACGCGTGGCTCAAATACATAACCGAAGCATATACCGCCGAACGCGTCGCGCTCGATAATCTGCTTGCCGGGGTCCCCGCGGAAAAAGCGGCAGAGCTGAACAACCCGTACACGGAGCTCATCGGCGCGGATATCCGCTGCGACGGCTACGGTTATATGGCGCCCGGCGACCCCGAAAAAGCAGCCGCCATGGCGCAGACCGACGCACTTATATCGCACCGCGGCAACGGCGTTTACGGCTCGCGCTTTTTCGCGGCGGCAATATCGTGGGCATTCGCTTGCTCCGACGTGCGCGCTTCGCTCGAAAAGGGGCTGGAATTTATACCGCCGCAAAGCGAGCTCGCGCTCGGCATAAAGTGGGCGCTGGATATATGGAGCGACGTCGGCGACTATAAGAACGCGTCGCGCCTTGTAGACGAACGCTACCCGGGAATGCATTCCGTGCACACCGTGAACAACGCCTGCCTCACCGTTTTTGGACTTGCGCTGGGCGGAAAAGACGCGGGCAAGGTAATTTCAAACTGCGTGGCCATGGCGCACGATTGCGACTGCACCGCCGCCACCGCGGGGTCGGTGATCGGCGCCGCTTACGGAATGGACGCACTCGCCGAAAAATGGTACGCTCCGTTCGGTGACACCGTATATTCGTTCTATAACGGACCCGAAAGCTATTCAATAAACGATATCCTCGCACGCTTTGCGCGTCTTGCGGGGTTTGACGCATAACATAATCCGCCGTGCGTTTTCATAGTCTTTCTTTAAGAAAGGAAGATGATCTATGAAAAAACGCATTGTAAAAAATATCTGCCTTCTGCTCGCGTTTGCGCTGACGCTTCCGCTTATGGCGGGCGCGCAGGACGAATCGAGCGTGTATCCGCCCGCGCAGGCGACCGAACCGTATTGGTACGTCACCACGTCTTCGTTCAACGACACGCTTCCGGTAAGGGGCGCGCTGCTCATGGAATATTCCACCGGCGCCGTGCTTTACGCGCAGAACGAACGCGCCCGGTATCCCATAGCGTCGGTCACAAAGATCATGTCCACGCTGCTCGTGGCGGAAGCGATCGACGACGGGCGGCTTTCGCTCGACGACACGGTCACCGTGGGCGAAGCGGCGGCCAAGATGGGCGGCAGCCAGGTGTATCTGGAACAGGGCGAACGGTTTTCCGTGCGCGATCTGCTCAAAGCCATGATCGTCGTTTCCGCAAACGACGCCACGGTGGCGTTCGCCGAACATCTTGCCGGCAGCGAAGGATCGTTCGTCGCCATGATGAACGAACGCGCGCGTGAGCTGGGAATGACCGACACCGTGTTCAAAAACTGCCACGGGCTCAACGAGGAAGGGCATTATTCTTCCGCGCTCGACGTGGCGATAATGACGCGCGAGCTGCTGAAGCACGGCTTTATAACCGAATTCACCACTATCTGGATGGACACCATCCGCAACGGTTCGTTCGGGCTCGCCAACACCAACAAGCTCATACGCTTTTACAAAGGCGCCAACGGAATGAAAACGGGGTTCACCGATCTCGCCAAATACTGCCTTTCCGGCACCGCCGAACGTGACGGTATGCAGCTTATCGCCGTCGTCATAGGCGCCGAGACAAGCGATATACGCTTTGCTTCGGCAAAAAAGCTGCTGGATTTCGGCTTTGCCAATTACGCGGTGACAGTGCCGCAAAAGGAAGAGTTAGGGCCTTTCACCGTGAAGGGCGGATATAACGGGTACGTCGCCGTGGATTACACACCTCCTTCCGTGCTCGTGCAAAAGGGCAAGGCGGCGTCGCTCACTTCGTCGTATTCGGTGCCGGCGCTTTCCGCGCCCGTTTACGAAGGCGATGTCGTTGGCAGCGTGGATTATTATATAGACGGCGTTCCCGTGGCGCGCGCCGATATTTTCGCCGCCCGCGGCGACCGCAGACTGACGTTCTGGGACGAATTTTTCCGCATACTCGGTTCGGCGCTTTCGTTCTTTTGAAACAATAAATAAAATTATATAAAAAGGGAAGTACACATCATGATCAAACTCGAAGAAAAATTCGCGCAAAGCTTTATCGGCTGCGATATCAGCTCGCTCGATCCGCTCCTGGATTCGGCGTATAAAACGCTCGTTTCCGCAAACGGCGAAGGCAGCGATTTCCTGGGCTGGTTCGACCTGCCGCTCAACTGCGACAGGGAAGAGATATCCCGCATAAAGGCGGCGGCAAAAAAGATAAAAGCCAATTCGCAGGCGGTCATAGTAATAGGCATAGGCGGCTCGTATCTGGGTGCGCGCGCCGGCGTTGATTTTGTAAAGACGCCGTATTACAACCAGCTCGCCAAGGATACGCCGGATATTTATTTTCTGGGCAACTCTTTTTCGGGCGACGAGCTTGCGGCGGTGCTTTCGATCTGCCGCGAAAAGAGCGTTTCGGTAAACGTCATTTCCAAATCAGGCACCACCACCGAACCCGCCGTGGCGTTCCGCGCCGTGCGCGATTTCATGCAGAGCAAATATACCGAAGAAGAGCTTAAGGACCGCGTGTTCATCACCACCGACGCGCACCGCGGCGCGCTGCTCTCGTTCGCCCGCGCAAAGGGATACGAAACGTTCGTCGTCCCCGATAACGTAGGCGGCAGGTTTTCGGTGTTCACCGCCGTCGGACTTCTGCCGCTGGCGATCTGCGGCTGCGATATAGACAAATTCATAGAAGGCACCGTGCGCGAACGCGAAAGCTTTCTTAAAGAAGGCACGTCGCACCCCGCCTGCCGTTACGCCGCGTTGAGGAACTATTTTCTGCAAAACGGCAAGAGCAGCGAGCTTTTCGTAAGCTACGACCCGTTCCTGCGTTCGTACGGCGAATGGTGGAAACAGCTTTTCGGCGAAAGCGAAGGCAAGCAGAACAAGGGCGTGTACCCCACCTCG
>CACYCI010000091.1 GCA_902772845.1 uncultured Ruminococcus sp. | reverse complement strand
GGCCGCTTTCGGCGAAGAGGGCTACACCGGCGACTTGTATTGCGTCGAATGCGGCAAAATGATATCCGAAGGCGAGGTCATACCCGCGCTCCACAAGCTTGCAGACTTGCTCGACGGCAATTACTTTTTGTATTACATTAACGAAATACAGCACGTTATTATAAAAGGCACCGTTGTATCGCTCCCTGCGGGCGTTACCGAGACAGATCCCGAAGGGGCGATCGTCGCGTCCGCGCCGTTGCTCCCCGGTGACCGCCTGTGCGTGATAAACCAAGGAAAAACGCTCGACGAAGCGATAATAGTCGCGGTCGGTGATCTCACTTTTGACGGCACCTCCGATTCGAACGACGCAATCTATCTGTTGAGGTCGGTCCTTTTCCCGGATGATTTTTCTGCTAACCAGCCGGGCGATTTCGACGGCGACGGGGACGTCGATTCCAACGACGCCATATACCTGCTCCGCCACACTTTGTTCCCGGATGATTTCCCAATCTGAACTGATCGAAAGGACTTGACCATGCAACTCAACAAACGTCAGGCATACGAACTTCTTATACAGGGACTTTCAGACCCTGCTAACGTGCGCTATGTTTCTCACAGCGTTTATGTCAGCGAACTTGCCGGAATGATAGCGGAACGCATGGGGCTTGACCCCGAATACGCCGCGGTGCTCGGCATGCTGCACGATATCGGCCGCAAGGTGGATCCGGGCAACCATATGTACGCCGGTTATAAGTTCTTAAAAGAAAACGGATATCCTGAATACGCGTTCATTTGCCTTACACATTCGTTTTTGAACAACGATATAGAGTGCATCTGCGGGGAGCTGCTTTCTCCGCAAAGCGAAGGGTATGCTGAAGTAAAGGATTTCGTAGAGAAGTGCGAATACACCGATTATGACCGCATAATCCAGACCTGCGATCTGTTGTGCCTTCATTCGGGCGGCACGACGCTCGAAGAGCGTATTGCCGATATTGAATCGCGCAAGGGAACACATTCAAAATCCCAATATCACCGCCGCGCCGCGGCCGCGCAGAAGGATTATATCGAACAAAAGGCGGGCTGCGGAATATACAGTCTGTATAAGTATCTGAAAGGGGCGTTTGCCATGAAAAAGTTTTTGGTAGTAGTAGATATGCAGAACGACTTTATAGACGGCTCGCTCGGTTCGCCCGAAGCGCAAGCCATAGTCCCCGCGGCAGAACGGAAGATCAAAGAGTTCGATGGCGATATTTTCGTCACTCTCGATACCCATTACGAGAATTATCTTACTACCGCCGAAGGCATAAAGCTTCCGGTGAAGCACTGCATTAAAGGCACAGACGGCTGGCAGCTCGCCCCGCGTATAGCAGAGGCGCTTAAAGGCAAAAAATACGAATGTGTGGAAAAGAACGCTTTCGGTTCGTTACGTCTGCCCGAGCTGATAAGAAAAGCGGCGGGCGAAGACGATTTTTCGGTTGAATTCATAGGGCTTTGCACCGATATATGCGTGGTCTCCAACGTACTCATAGTAAAAGCGGCGTTCCCCGCGGCACCGATCTCGGTCGACAGTTCGTGCTGCGCCGGAGTTACACCCGCAAAGCATGAAGCCGCGCTTGAGACGATGCGCAGCTGCCAGACAGACGTTTTGTGAGGTGCCGCATGTATAGTTTCGACGCCGAAAAAGTTAAAAACGCCTGTGTGGAATGGATACGCGGATTTTTTGAGCAAAACGGACCGGGTTGCAACGCCGTGGTGGGGATATCCGGCGGCAAAGACAGCTCTGTGGTTGCCGCTCTGTGCGCGGAAGCGCTTGGAAAAGAGCGCGTCATAGGCGTGCTTATGCCAAACGGGACGCAGGCGGATATAGATATGGCGCAGCTGTTAGTCAGCCATCTGGGCATACGCAGTTATATGGTAAATATAAAAGAAGCCGTTGAGGGCGTTATAAACAGCGTGCCGTTCGAGCTTTCCGAACAGAGCCGCGTAAATCTACCGCCGCGCATACGCATGGCGACGCTCTATGCTGTTTCGCAGAGCAATAACGGCAGGGTGGCTAATACCTGCAATCTTTCGGAAGACTGGGTGGGTTATTCGACCCGGTACGGCGACGCCGCGGGCGATTTCAGCCCGTGCTCGCACCTGACCGTTAGGGAAGTCAAAGAGATCGGCCGTTCGCTCGGGTTGCCGGACGTCCTTGTAGACAAAGTTCCCATAGACGGGCTTTGCGGAAAGACCGACGAAGACAATCTTGGCTTTACCTACGCCGAACTCGACAGATATATACGCGAAGGCATACCGCCCGAGCCCGAAAAAAAGCAGAAGATCGACCGTCTGCATGCCGCCAACGCTTTCAAGCTTCGCCTTATGCCGTCGTTCGATCCGGAGATATATTATGAACAAACCTTTTGAGCTCGGCTTTGCGGTCGGCAGGTTCCAGACTTTTCATAACGGGCATAAGGATATGATAGATAAGGCGCTCGCCGTTTGCGCGACTTTCGGCGTCTTTATAGGGTCTTCGCAGGAAGCGGGCACCGAAAAAAACCCGTTTTCTTACGAAACGCGTGCCGGCTTCTTTTACCGGCTGTACGGTGACGCCGTGCGTGTTTTTCCGCTGCCGGATATAGGCGTAGGCAACAACTGCGCCTGGGGCGAATACGTCCTTGCTAACGTGGCCGAGCGGTTCGGCAGAATGCCTGATCTGTTCGTTTCCGGCAAAGAATCCCGCCGCGCGGAATGGCTTTCTGGCGCGAACGGAATAAAGATCGCAGAGCTTACCGTACCTAAAACCGTGGATATTTCCGCCGCGCGTATGCGCGAAATGTTCATAAACGACGAATACGAATCCTGGAAAACGTTTTGCGATCCGCGACTTTGGGATCTTTATCTCAAGCTGCGCCGCGATGTGCTCGAAAGCCGTGGAAACGTTCGATCATCCAGCATATAAAGTGTAAAAAGGAGCCGTATGATGAAACTCGCACCTATTATCGTTTCGTTGCTCGATACTGATCTTTACAAATTCAATATGGATCAGGTGATATTCCACAAGCATACCGATCTTTGCGGCAAATACTATTTCAAGTGCCGCAATCAGGGCATTGTCTTCACGCAGGAGATGGCGTGCGAGATCGAATCGCAGGTAGATCATCTCTGTTCGCTGAGATTCACTCACGATGAGCTTGATTATCTGCGCTCTATCCGGTTCATTAAGAACGACTATGTGGAATTCCTTCGCCTTTGGCACCCGATACGCGATTACGTCAGCATATCGCTTTCTGCGGAAGGCGAACTTTCGGTCGTGGTCGACGGTCCGCTTTTTTCGGCGATGCAGTTCGAAATATATCTGCTCGAAATAATCAACGAAGTCTATTTCCGTATGGCATACGACTATGCAACTCTGCGAGCTTCCGCCGAAGAGCGGCTCAACGCCAAGATAGACGCCATGAACGGCGGGACTTACACTTTCAAATTTGCGGAATTCGGCTGCCGCCGCCGTTTATCGCGCGAATGGCAGGATGAAGCCGTCCGCCGCTTTGTGACCGAGACAAAGAACTGTGTGGGCACTTCCAACGTTTTTCTCGCCAAGAAATACGGTATCATGCCCATAGGCACCTACGCGCACGAATTCGTTCAGATGTATCAGGGAATAGATTCCATCCCGCTTGCATATACAAACTACTATGCAATGAAAGACTGGTACGTAGAATACGACGGCGATAACGGCACCGCGCTTACAGATACCGTTACAACGGATCTTTTCCTGCTCGATTTCAACCGCTCTATGGTCAACAACTATACAGGCGTGCGCCACGACAGCGGCGACCCGTATCTGTGGGGCGAAAAAATGATAGCGCATTACAAAAAATATGGCGTGGATCCTAAGACAAAGATGCTCCTTTTCAGTGATTCGCTCGATTTTGACAGGGCGCAGAAGCTTTACGAGTATTTCTGCGACAAAGCAAAAGTCTCGTTCGGCATAGGGACTTTCGTTTCCAACGACACCTGCGTGCCGCCGCTCAATATCGTGATCAAGCTGCAATACGTCAACGGGCGTCCGGTCGCCAAGCTTTCGGACACTCCGGGCAAAGCCATGTGCCGCGATACGCAATATCTGGAATACCTTAAACGCTCGGTCGCATTCAGGATAGACCGCGAAAAAAAACGTAAATAAAAAAGCCGTGCGGCGGGGGGTCGCCGTGCGCGGGAGAACAGATATGAAAGCGTACTTTGCCTGCGGTTGTTTTTGGTGTATAACGCCCGTCTTTATGGAAAACGGCGTCGACCGCGTTACTTGCGGATATTGCGGCGGAAAAGAGACCGATCCGTGCTATGCCGACGTAAAGGCGCAGCTCACCGGCCACCGCGAGACAGTTGAACTCCAATATGATGAAACGCGCGTAAGCTACGGCGAACTGTGCGATATCTTCCTTTCCAACGTCGATCCTACCGACGGCGGAGGTCAGTTCATTGACCGCGGCAGATCATATACGCTGGCCGTTTATTATGCGGACGAACGTGAAAAAGAAATCGCCGCCGCCCGCATTTCCGCCTGGGAAAAAGCTCACGGTGCAAGCGCCCATATCGCGTTGGAGCCGCTCGGCAGGTTTTACCCGGCGGAAGAAGAGCACCAGGATTTTTACCTGAAAGACCCCGAAAAATTCAAATGTGAGCTCCGCTCCAGCGGCAGGGAGGAGCATTTCCGCAAAAAATAAGTAAACGCCGGACGTGATCGCACGCCCGGCGCTCTTTTATTATGCGCTTAGAGAGTTGCCGCCATGACCGCTTTTATGGTGTGAAGGCGGTTTTCCGCCTCGTCGAACACAATGGAACTGCGGCTTTCGAACACCCCGTCGGTGACTTCCATGCAGTCTATGCCGAACTTTTGGTATATCTCCTTGCCTGTTTCGGTCTCGAGATCGTGAAAAGCGGGGAGACAATGCATAAAACGGCATTGATCACCGGCGTTTTGCATGATCCGTTCATCCACACGGTAGGGAAGCAGATCGTCAATTCGTTCGCGCCAGGCGGAATCCGGCTCGCCCATAGAGACCCAAACGTCCGTGTATATCACGTCCGCGCCTGACGTGGCTTTAACGGGATCCGGTTCAAAGCTGAGCTTTGCTCCGGAAACGCAGGCGCGTTCCGTGCAAACGTCGACAAGCTCTTTGGCGGGGAAATACTTTTTGGGCGCGCAGACGGTAAAGTCGAGCCCCATTATAGCGCTGCCGACCATAAGCGAATTGCACATATTGTACCTTGCATCGCCCATGAATACAAGCTTTATGCCTTTCAGGTGGCCGAAGTGTTCTTTGATCGTAAGAAAATCGGCGAGCACTTGCGTGGGGTGGAATTCGTTAGTCAAACCGTTCCATACCGGGATCCCTGCGTATTTTGCAAGCGTCTCCACGCGTTCCTGACCGAATCCGCGGTATTCGATGCCGTCGAACATCCTGCCGAGCACGCGCGCCGTATCCGCTACGCTTTCTTTTTTGCCAAGCTGAGAACTTTTCGGGTCAAGGTAAACCGCATGCATCCCGAGATCGGCGGCAGCGATCTCGAACGAGCATCTTGTGCGGGTGCTTGTCTTTTCGAATATGAGCGCAACGTTTTTGCCGCGGAAGATATCGTGCGGGATCCCGCTTTTCTTTTTGGTTTTAAGAGCAGCGGCAAGCTCGAGCAGGTATTCTGTCTCTTCAGCCGAAAAATCCAAAAGCTTAAGAAAGCTCCTTCCTTTAAGATCCATTCTTTCACCTCAATGATTGATATCGACAAGATGCGTGCTCGTCTGGTCGTAACAGGCGCATATCACGTCAGCGAGCGCAAGCGCCGTGTCAAGCGAAGTCATGCACGGGATTCTCGCGTTCATCGCTTTGCGGTACAGCAGACGGAAATCGCCGACCGAGCTGTCCATGACAGCGCCGGTATACACGACGTAGTTGACTTTGCCGCTTTCGATAAGGTCGTAAATGTCGTTGTTTTCCCATATGTTGTGCGCCATTGTCACCTCAAGTCCGCGCGCTCGTATCGCGGCGGTAGTGTCAGGTGTGGCGTAGATCGTCATACCAAGATCGGTAAACTTTTCGGCGAGCCGGACTGCGTCCGAGTAATCGTAATCTTCAACGGAAATGAGTATGCCTTTTCCCGGCTTTCCGGCTCCGTGAACGTCTATTCCCGCCGCGCACAGCCCTTTGTAGAGCGCTTCCGTCTTGGTCTTGCCTATGCCGAGCACTTCACCAGTGGATTTCATTTCCGGGCCCATTATGGAATTGGCGTCGGATATTTTTTCAAAGCTGAACACCGGCACCTTGACCGCGTAATAGCGCGCCCGTTCGGCAAGCCCTTCGGCGCAGCCCATATCGGCGAGCTTTTCGCCCAGCATCACGCGGCTTGCGAGTTCTATCATGGGAATATCCGTGACTTTGCTTATGTAAGGGACCGTGCGGCTCGCGCGCGGGTTGACTTCTATAACGTACAGTTCGTTTTCGTAAACGAGATACTGTATGTTGACTATCCCCTTTGTGCCCAGACCGCGCGCTATCTTTACAGACACGTCGCAGATCTTTTTTGTGAGTGATTCCGAAAGGTTGTACGGCGGATAAACTGCTATTGAATCTCCCGAATGTATGCCGGCGCGTTCTATATGCTCCATTATGCCGGGTATCATAACCGTCGACCCGTCGGATATACAATCGACTTCAAGCTCGGTACCGGGCATATACTTGTCGACAAGCACGGAATTTGTTATATCACGGGTAATGGCCTCCATATAGGTCCGCAGCTCGGCGGCCGAGCGCACCACGCTCATCCCCTGGCCGCCTATGACGTACGAAGGGCGCAGAAGCACCGGGTAACCGAGTATTTTTGCCGCGACGGCGGCTTCTTCGGCGGAATCGACCGATACTGCCTTGGGACGTGACATATCTATAGAACCGAGGAATTTGTCGAACCGTTCGCGGTCTTCGGCGACGTCTATGCTTTCGGCGCTTGTGCCGAGTATAGTCACACCGGCGGAATCGAGCGGCTTTGCCAGCTTGATCGCAGTCTGCCCGCCGAACGCGACGACCACACCGATCGGCCTTTCCGTACGCACTATGTCGAGCACGTTCTCTTCGGTCACCGATTCGAAAAACAGCTTGTCACCGGTATCGTAGTCGGTGGAGACGGTTTCGGGGTTGTTATTGAGAATGTGCACTTCGTAACCGCGCCTGCGCAGCGTTTCCACGCATTTTACCGAACTGTAATCGAATTCAATCCCTTGCCCGATCCGTATAGGGCCCGCTCCCAGCACAAGGATCTTTTGCTTTTTGCCTGCGGCGACGTCAGGCGCGGGCGAGGCGTCGTCGTAATAAGAATAATAATAGGCCGCTTTGCCGAACGCGCCTTTGCAGGTATCTACCGCGCGGTAGCGGGCGGTAAGGTGGAACGGGACCGGCGTTTTGCTGAGCTTTTCAAGCGAACGGTCAGTGTAGCCAAGCTTTTTGCCTTTAACATAAAGCTCGCGCGTAAGCCCGTTTCCTATGCTTTTTTCGTACGTCGCCAGTGCGACCAGCTTGTTTACGAAAAATTCGTTTATCCCTGTCACGCGTGCGATCTCTTTTGCGGGGATACCGCGTTTGACCGCTTCGAACATGGTGAATATCCTAACGTCGTTCACGCGGCGCAGACGTTCTTCTATGGGCGCGCCGTCTTCCGGAGCGCGTTCAAGCGTTTCCTGCTTTATTTCGGCGCCGCGCACGGCTTTCATAAGCGCTTCTTCCACGGTGCCGCCTATAGCCATCACTTCGCCGGTGGCTTTCATCTGCGTGCCGAGACGGCGGCTGGTGTTGGTGAATTTGTCAAAAGGCCAGCGCGGGAATTTAAGGACTATATAATCCACCTGCGGTTCGCAGGCGGCGGTCCCGAGAGCGTCTTTGTCGAATCTGATCTCGTTGAGCAGATACCCCAGAGCGATCATGGTTGTCACTTTTGCTATCGGATACCCGGTCGCCTTGCTGGCGAGCGCCGAAGAACGCGAAACGCGCGGGTTTACTTCTATGACGTAATACTCGGAAGTATCGGGATCGTACGCGAACTGGCAGTTGCATCCGCCGCGGATATTCAATGCGTCCACTATTGCGAACGAAGCTGATTTTAGCATATCCAGATCTTTTTGCGAAAGCGTCAGCGCGGGTGCCACCACTATGGAATCGCCTGTGTGAACGCCTACCGGATCCACGTTTTCCATACTGCATACGCAGATCGAGTTTCCGGCTCCGTCGCGCACGATCTCGAATTCTATCTCTTCCATGCCCACGATATATTTTTCAACAAGTATCTGGCTTATGGGCGAAGCTTCGAGCCCGGTCTTCGCGGCGGTGATCATTTCATCGCGGCTGTACGCCACGCCTCCTCCGCCGCCTCCTAACGTGAACGCGGGGCGGATTATTACAGGGTATCCTATACGGTCGGCGATCTCCAACGCGCGTTCCAACGTGTTCGCGGTGTCGGAAGCTATCGTGGGTACGCCTATGCTTTGCATGGCCTCTTTGAAAAGCTTGCGATCTTCGGCGCGGTCTATGCCGTCTATGCCGGTGCCGAGCAGGCGGACGCCTTGCTCTGCCAAAAAGCCGCATTTGTCAAGCTCCATGGCCATAGTCAGACCCGTCTGTCCGCCGAGCCCGGCGAGCAGGGAATCGGGCTTTTCTTTTTGTATTATGCGCTTGACGGTTTCCAGAGTCAGCGGTTCAAGATATATCTCGTCGGCCATGGATTTGTCGGTCATAATAGTGGCAGGGTTAGAATTGACCAAAACTATCTCTATGCCGCAGTCTTTCAGTATCTTGCAGGCCTGCGTGCCGGCGTAGTCGAATTCGGCGGCCTGGCCTATCACTATAGGCCCGCTGCCTATGACAAGCGTCTTCTTTATGGTCTTGTCAAGCACGTTTACTCACCGCCTTTGCACACTTGCTTTATGATGTTTATCGCCTTTTCCAATGTCTTCATGGGGATATTAAGTGCAGGGAGCAACCGCACCCTGTCTTTTGCCGTAAGGCACAGCACGCCGCGCTCTACGCATTCGTTTACCACTTCCGAAGCGGGACGCGACGTCTTTATGCCTATCATAAGTCCCATTCCGCTCACGCTTTCTATACCTTCGGCGCCGTTCAGAGAATCGAATATGAACTTGCTTTTTTGCTTTACCGACGCGAGCAGCTTCTTATCCAACCTTCCGATGACCGAAAGCGCCGCCGCGCAGGCAACCGGGTTGCCGCCGAAAGTCGAACCGTGATCGCCGTAAGAAAACACGTCGCGGCATTTTTCGCCGAGCAGCGTAGCGCCCAGCGGAAGTCCGCCCGCCAACCCTTTGGCGGTAGACACGATATCGGGCGTTATGCCGTAATTCATATAAGCGTACAGTTCGCCTGTCCTGCCGTTGCCGGTCTGCACTTCGTCGACAATGAGCAGAACGTCGTTTTCCGAGCAGAAAGCCGCAAGATCTTTTACAAAACCGGCGGTAAGCGGTATAACGCCGCCTTCGCCCTGCACGCATTCTATCATTACCGCGGCCAGCTCGCCGCGGGCGTTGAGCTCGCGCGGGACTGTCATATCGCCGGCGTCAAAGCTGATAAAACCCGGGGTCAGCGGCGCAAACTGCGCGTGGAAACGCGCTTGCCCCGTTGCCGCCAGCGTAGTAAGAGTCCGCCCGTGGAAACTGTTGTTCAGCGTAGTTATGACGTGGCGCGCGGCGCCGTATTTATCGCACGAATATTTTCTCGCCGCCTTTATGGCGCATTCGTTGGCTTCGGCGCCGGAATTGGAAAAGAATACTTTTTTCATTCCCGTGCGTCTGCACAGCGTGCGCGCAAGCTTTACGCACGGCTCGGTGTAATAAAGGTTGGAAACGTGCTGCAGCTTCGCCGCCTGATCGCAGACCGCCTTCCGCCACGCCGGGTCGGCCACGCCGAAAGCGGTGACGCCTATGCCCGAACCCATATCTATATATTTTTTCCCGTTTTCGTCTGTGACTACTGACCCCTTGCCTGATACCGCCACGACCGGAAAACGCTTGTATGTGGACGCTATATACTTTTTATCCGCCTTTTTAATATCTGTTTTCATTTCGTTTGCCTCGCCTTTTCAGCGCGTGACCATGGTACCCGCGCCCTCGTCCGTAAGAAGCTCCATGAGTATGGAGTGAGGGACTCTTCCGTCCATGATCACGACGTTCTTCACGCCTTTTTCTATAGCTTTTACGCAGCATTCCACCTTGGGGACCATCCCGCCTTCTATCACGCCCTGCTTCTGCAGTTCCGCCGCCTGAGCGACGGAGATCTCGGGTATGAGCGATGACGGATCGTTCCTGTCGCGCAGGATCCCGGCTATATCTGTCATCATTATAAGGCGTTCCGCGCCGAGCGCGCCGGCTATGTATGCCGCGGCGGTGTCGCCGTTGATGTTGTATATGCGGCCTTCTCTGTCGCAGCCGACGGTGGATACCACCGGGATATATCCTTTATCAAGAAGATCGTTTATGACGTCGGTGTTGACTCCGGTTATCTCTCCGACCAGCCCGAGCCGTTCGTCCCTGGGGACGGCTTCTATAAGACGCGCGTCCACGCCGGAAAGCCCCACGCCGGACCCGCCCGAGACCTCTATAAGATTCACAAGCGATTTGTTTACCTTGCCCGAAAGCGCCATTTGAACGATATCCATCGTTTCGGCGTCAGTAACGCGTAAGCCGTCTATGAATTGCGGCTGTTTGCCGAGCCGGGACATCAGGTCGCTTATCTCCGGGCCGCCCCCGTGAACGAGGACTATTTTTATGCCTATGAGCCACGAAAGCACTATGTCTTTCATGACCTGCTTTTTCAGATCTTCATTTACCATGGCGTTGCCGCCGTATTTTACTACTACGGTCTTGCCGGTGTATCTTTTTATGTAGGGAAGCGCCTGAGCAAGCACTTCGGCACGCTGCGCGTTGGAAAAAAAGTCGTTCATACAAAGCACTCCTTTCGCAAAACCGCTAACTGCGGTAATCTCCGTTGATCCGCACGTAGTCGTATGTGAGATCGCACCCCCATGCGGTGGCGGAGCAGTCGCCGTCTTTGAGCTCTATAGTTATTTCTATTTCTTTTTCCAGCAATATCTTTTTTGCTTTTTCTTCGGAAAAATCGATCCCTGCGCCGTTTTCGCATACTTTTATGCAGCCGGCGCTGCTTTTGAAATATATATCGGCCCTGTTCGGGTCTATGTCCGCGCCGCTGTAGCCGAGCGCGCAGATGACTCTGCCCCAGTTGGCGTCGGCTCCGAACATGGCTGCTTTGGTAAGGGAAGAGCAGACTACGCTCTTGGCGGCGGTCTTCGCCGCAGCTATATCGCGCGCGCCGGACACTCTGCATTCCAAAAGCTTGCTTGCGCCTTCGCCGTCTGCTGCTATCCCGCGGCACAGATACACGGTCACTTCGTTCAGCGCCCGAACGAAAGTATCGTACGCTTCGCCTCCGCAAACTATAGTTTCGTTCCCGGCAAGCCCGTTGGCCATTACGGTCACCATATCGTTGGTGGAAGTGTCGCCGTCGACGCTGATCATATTGAAGGTGTCCTTCACGTCGGCGGAAAGCGCCTTCTGCAGCATTTCCGGCGATATTGAAACGTCTGTCGTAATGAATACGAGCATCGTCGCCATGTTCGGGTGTATCATCCCGCTTCCCTTGGCTATGCCTCCTATGCGGCATACCTTGCCGCAGATATCGAATTCGTAAGCCGTTTCTTTTTTGACCGTGTCGGTCGTCATTATACCTTTGGCAGCGGCGTCGCTGCCGTCGGCGGAAAGCCCTTTTACCAGTGAAGGTATGCCGCAGCGTATGGGGGCAATATCGAGCGGCTGCCCTATAACTCCGGTAGAAGCTACAATAACGTCATCTTTTTCTATCCCCAGCGCATCTGCGACGAGTGCGCAGGTCTGCTCGGCTATCTCTATGCCGTTCGAATTGCAGGTGTTAGCGTTGCCGCTGTTGCATATTGCCGCGCGCGCTGTGCCGTTTTTCAAATGATCTTTTGTTACCGCAAGCGGCGCTCCTTTTACAAGATTGGTCGTATAAACCGCCGCCGCCGAAGCGGGCACCGAGCTGAATATAAGCGAAAGATCGTTTTTTGCGGTGTTTTTTCTTATCCCGCAATGAACTCCGTTCGCGGTAAAACCTTTCGGCGCACAAACGCCGCCTGTAATGGTCTTCATAACTGCCTCCTATAATATCAGTCCTGTCTCTTCCGGCAGGGAAAGAGCAATATTCATATTCTGTATCGCGGCGCCGCACGCGCCTTTGCCCAAATTGTCGAATCTCGATACCAGCGTTATGCGTTCTTCGTTCCCGAACACGCTTATCTCCATATCGTCGCGGCCGGAAAACGCTCCGGCGTAAAGGAACCCGTTTTCGTCGCTGCCTTCGGCGTAGCGGACGACTTTGCCGTTATAGACATTACGGTATATATCCTTGATCTCATCAACGGCGCAGTTAAGATCGTCGGCGCAAAGCGGGACGACCACTTCCATGCCGGAATAATACGAAGAAACTATCGGGCAAAAGACAGGATCGTGCTCTAAGCCGCACACCTGGCGCATTTCCGGCAGATGTTTGTGCTTTTGGGCTATACCGTACATCGCCGGCGATACGAGCGCGTCTTTGCGGGCGGGGTCTTCGTAATCAGCTATCATTTTCTTGCCGCCGCCCGAATAGCCGGTGAGCGAAAAGCACGAAAGCCGCGCGCCGCGGCCGATAGCGCCGGCCTTTACCAGCGGCGCGACAAGCGCGATGAATCCGCTCGCGTGGCAGCCGGGGTTGGCAATGCGCTTTGAACGCGATATTTCGCTGCGAGCTCCCTCGAGCTCCGCAAAGCCGTAAGTCCATCCCGGCGAAACACGGTGAGCTGTAGAGGTGTCTATTATTACCGTGTCGGCGTCCGCGGCAAGCAAAACGATCTCTCGCGCGGCGTCATCGGGAAGGCAAAGGAACGCCACGTCCGACGCTCGGATCGCATCGAGTCTCGCGCGTTCGTCTTTACGCTCCGCTTCGCCGAGCGTGATCAGCAAAACGTCCGGTCTTGCCGCAAGGCGTGTGCGGACATTCAACCCGGTCGTGCCTGAACTGCCGTCTATAAAAACCTTTGTCACAGTAACTCACCTATTTTCATAAATATACAAATCATTTTACTCCCGAAGGTTCGGTTTGTCAATATGGAAATGCAATATTATGCAAAGAATAGCAAAAACTACTAATATTATTCACGCACGGAATGCATATCTATAATAATACACAAAATCCCGCGGCACGCTTAGACGAAAATGTGAGTCCGGTATTGAAATATCCGGCGCCGCGTGTTATAATAATACATCAATACGAGCGCCGGAGCATTTCCGCCCCTTGCGCGGGAACGGATGATAGCATGAGAGTAATAGATACAAAGCAAATAGAAGAATGCGTTTACCGGCTCGCGCTGAAAGCGTGCGTTTCGGTCACGCCTTCATGCAGCCGCGCTATGAGCGCCGCCGCGGAACGCGAAAGCTCGCCCGCGTGCGCGTTCGCGCTGCGTGTCCTTGCGGAAAATGCGTCTCTTGCATTGCGCGAAAAAATGCCCGTCTGCCAGGATACGGGGATGTCTGCCGTTTTTATCTCCATAGGGCAGGAGGTCGCTTTTTCGGGCGGAGCGCTCGCCGATTGCGTCGATTCCGGAGTGCGCCGCGCTTACGAAGACGGATATTTCCGCAAATCGGTGTGCGACCCGCTTACTCGTGTAAACACGTCCGATAACACCCCCGCCGTCATACATTACGACGTAGTCCCGGGCGACCGAGTCAAGATTACGTTCATGCCAAAGGGTTTCGGCAGCGAGAATATGAGCCGCATATATATGCTCAAACCCTCTGAAGGCGTCGAAGGCGTGATCGGGGCCATAGTCGGCGCCGTGCGCGACGCCGGATCGCGCCCGTGCCCGCCTGTATACGTCGGCGTGGGTATTGGCGGTACGTTCGAATCGTGCGCGCTGCTGGCAAAAAAGGCGCTTATCCGCCCCATAGGCGAACATCATATACGCGACGACGTCGCATATATAGAAACCGAAGCGCTCGAACGCATAAACGCCCTGCGCATAGGGTGTCAGGGGTTCGGCGGCGATACCACGGCGTTGGGCGTTTCGTGCGAGGTCATGCCCACCCATATCGCAGGTCTGCCCGTGGCGGTGAATATCCAGTGCAACTGCGTCCGGTGTGAAACGGAGGTCTTGTGATGTTTCCGAAAAGACTTTCTCTGCCGCTTTCCGCAGAAACCGTCCGGTCGCTGCGCGCAGGCGATATCGTCACGTTGAGCGGCGAGGTGCTGACCTGCCGCGACGAGGCACACAAACGCATTTTTGAATATCTTGAAAAGGGAATAGATCTACCGTTCGAAATAGAAGGCGCTACCTTTTTCTACGCCGGACCGTGTCCGCCGCGGCCCGGAAAAGCGTGCGGCAGCTGCGGGCCCACGACTTCTGCGCGAATGGATAGCTTTGCGCCGCGTCTGTACGGGCTCGGGTTAGCCGGAGTCATAGGTAAGGGCGAAGTTTCACCCGAAGTGCGCGAAGCAATAAAACGTTCCGGCCGCTGCTATTTCGCCGCTATCGGAGGCGCTGGCGCGTTGTGCGGTAACGCCGTTGTTTCATGCGAATGCGTCGCCTTTCCGGATCTGCTCAGCGAAGCGGTTTATAAACTTGTGATCAAGGATCTTCCGTCAGTAGTCGCCGTCGACAGCGGCGGACGCTCGGTCTACGCCGACGCGAGAACATAAGAAATGAATAATATTTTGTGATTTTTTCAAAAAACGCTTGACAAGTGATTATTCGTGTGCTATAATGCATAAAAATTCAGGAAAGGTGCACGGCAAGATGAAACACGAACGCAATAATGGTTTCTTCGGCTTTATTAACGGCTTTTGGTTTAGCCGTAGTTTTGTCGTGCCCGGAATGGAACAGTAAGCCGCAGAAACCAGAGCAAGAAGTCATGAACGCGGCCTCGTCCATTTGGGCGGGGCCGCTTGTTTTATGAATTTCCGCCGCGCGTGTAACGGTGTGAATATATTCAAAGGAGGCAACACTATGAAAGACCGGTTTATCCCTTACAAGATCTATCTCGAAGAATCGGAGATGCCTAAGTACTGGTACAACGTGCGTGCGGATATGAAAAACAAACCCGCGCCGTTGCTCAACCCTGCTACTCACGAACCCATGACCGCTTCCGAGCTTGCGGGCGTGTTCTGCGAAGAACTCGTTGAGCAGGAGCTCGACGACACCACCCGCGAATATCCTATCCCGCAGGAAATACGCGATTTCTACAAGATGTACCGTCCGTCGCCGCTCGTGCGCGCATATTGCCTCGAAGAAAAGCTCGGCACGCCGGCAAAGATCTATTACAAGTTCGAAGGCAACAATACGTCCGGCAGTCACAAACTCAATTCCGCCATAGCTCAGGCGTATTACGCCAAAAAGCAGGGGCTTAAAGGCGTTACCACCGAAACAGGCGCAGGGCAGTGGGGCACGGCGCTTTCAATGGCCTGCTCGTATTTCGGGCTCGATTGCAAAGTGTATATGGTAAAAGTCAGCTACGAACAGAAACCGTTCCGACGCGAAGTGATGCGCGTTTACGGCGCGAACGTAACGCCTTCGCCTTCCGATACCACTAACGTCGGCAGAAAGATACTCGCCGAACATCCCGGCACCGGCGGTTCGCTCGGCTGCGCAATAAGCGAAGCTGTCGAAGTTGCCGTGGGTACTCCCGGTTACCGTTACGTCCTGGGCAGCGTGCTCAATCAGGTGCTCCTGCACCAGAGCGTCATAGGCGTAGAGACCAAAGCCGCGCTCGATAAATACGGCGTAACGCCGGATATCATTATCGGCTGCGCCGGCGGCGGATCTAATTTGGGCGGCTTGATTTCGCCGTTCATGGGCGAAAAACTGCGCGGCGAAAAGGATTATCGGTTTATCGCCGTGGAACCCGCGTCGTGTCCCAGCCTGACGCGCGGCGTGTTCGCGTACGATTTCTGCGACACCGGCATGGTCTGTCCGCTTGCCAAAATGTATACGCTCGGCAGCGATTTTATTCCGGCTCCCAACCACGCGGGCGGGCTCAGATATCACGGTATGAGCCCTGTGCTTTCGCAGCTTTACGACGACGGATATATAGAAGCCGTCAGCGTTCCGCAGACAAAAGTGTTCGAAGCCGCCGAAGAGTTTGCGCGTGTAGAAGGCATACTCCCCGCGCCCGAAAGCAGCCACGCTATCCGGGTCGCTATAGACGAAGCGCTCAAGTGCAAAGAGACCGGCGAAGAAAAGACAATAGTTTTCGGCCTTACGGGCACCGGCTATTTCGACCTTGTCGCTTATCAAAAATTCCACGACGGGATCATGGACGATTACGTTCCCACCGATGAAGAACTTGCCGCATACGCCGCAAAGCTTCCTAAAATCTGAACTTCATATAGCGGAGAAACATCATAATGGAAAGATATTATCAACCCGAAATAGAATGCGCCCCTCGCGAGGAGATAGTCAGACTCCAGAGCGAGCGGCTCGTAAAACAGATCAGGCGCGTATACGATAACGTTTCGTACTACCGCAAAAAAATGGAAGAAAAAGGCGTTACGCCCGACGATATCAAGGGAATAGAAGACCTTTACAAGCTTCCGTTCCTTTCAAAATACGACCTGCGCGACGCGTATCCTTACGGTCTGCTCGGCGCTCCGCTCGGCGACTGCGTGCGCATCCATTCCACCAGCGGCACCACGGGCAAGCGCGTCATAGCTTTCTACACCCAGCACGATATCGATCTGTGGGACGATTGCTGCGCGCGTGCGCTTGTGGCCGCAGGCGCCACGCGTGACGACGTCTGCCAAGTGGCGTACGGCTACGGACTGTTCACCGGCGGCTTCGGACTCAACGGCGGCAGCCACAAGGTGGGGTGCCTCACTGTGCCCATATCTTCCGGCAACACCGACAGACAGATAATGTTCATTCAGGACCTCAACGCCACGGTGCTGTGCTGCACGCCCAGCTACGCCGCGTATTTAGGCGAGCGTATGAAAGAATTGGGCATGGGGCCCGACGACATACCGCTGAAAGCGGGGATATTCGGCGCCGAAGCGTGGAGCGAGGAAATGCGCCAAAACATTCAATCGACGCTCGGGATCAAGGCGTACGACATTTACGGCCTTACGGAGCTTTCCGGCCCCGGCGTGGCGTTCGAATGTTCCGACCAGCACGGAATGCATATAAACGAAGACCATTTCATAGCCGAAATAATCGACCCCGATACCGGCGAGGTACTCCCGGAGGGCGAGACCGGCGAGCTTGTCATAACGGCTGTCGATAAAGAGGCGTTCCCAATGATCCGCTACCGCACGCGTGACATCTGCTCGCTCACGCGCGAAAAATGCCCGTGCGGCAGAACGCATGTCCGTATGAGCAAACCCAAGGGAAGGACCGACGATATGCTCATAATCAGAGGCGTCAACGTGTTCCCCAGCCAGATCGAGACCGTGCTGCTCAATTACGGCTACGAGCCGAACTACCTTATAGTCGTCGACCGTGTGAATAATACCGACACTTTCGAAGTCCGCGTGGAAATGACTCCCGGAATGTTCACCGACAATATCGGCGATATCCAGGCAAGGCAGAACGCGCTTTCGGCGGGGCTGCAGTCCATGCTGGGCATCCGCGCAAAGGTCACTTTGCTCGCGCCTAAATCCATTACGCGCAGCGAAGGCAAGGCGGTCCGCGTGATCGACAACCGCAAGATCTGACATTTTTTCGGAAGGAGTGAAAACAATGAGCACAAAACAAATATCCGTGTTTTTGGAAAACAGACCGGGCAAGCTCAGCGAGCTGACGTCGCTGCTGGCGGCAAACGATATAGACCTCCGCGCGCTTTCGCTTGCAGAAACGAACGATTTCGGCATAGCGCGCATGATCGTGGACGACGCCGAAAAGGCGGCGGATATACTTGCACGCGCCAACTTTATGGCGAGCTTTTCCGATGTTTTGGTCTTTGAAGTGCCCGACGAGCCCGGCGGGCTCAACCGTCTGCTGACCGAATTCAACAGGGCGGACGTCAATATCATTTATATGTATTCATTCATCGGCGGGCGCGATAAACGCCGCGCATATATGATCTTCCGCGTAAGCGATACTTCCGGTGCGGAACGCGCGCTTTCGCTTGCCGGTCTGCATACGCTTACCCAAAAAGAAATGGATGCTATCTGACCGTATACGCCGTCGGCAATAAGACCCGGCAACCGGTAAAGCACTCTGCCGTAACCGAGACTCGAGCTTATGTATCCGCAACAGCTTCCGGAAAAATCTTCCGGAAGCTGTTTTTGCGCCGTTATAATCATTTGACTCTGCCGCCGACCTTGCACAGCTGCTTTCTGTTAACGGCGTCGATTATGAACGTCCAGCCCAGCGCGGTGCAGTGGAACAGTCGGGCGTTTTTTTCGGCGCGAACTCCGAATTCGCGTTTGGCTTCGGTCGTGTCGATATACGATATATTGTCGATCTGCGCTTTGATATCTCCTATTATCTCGCCGATATTCCAGAGATGCTCACCTTTCAGGGTGTAAGCGTCGACGTTGTTTATTGTACGGTCATCTTTAATCCAGGACGCCACTAAGTTTCCGTTGCGGAAATCACGATCCACTGTCTTAATAACGACAAAATCATCACAGATACCGATGTAGGTGATCCTGTCGAGCGTTTTGATGGGAAGGAAGCCAAAAGATATCTCGTTCGCGCCTTCTGTTTTGATGTGTACACGTTTTTTGCCGTTCGCGATAACGGTTTCTACGTCTAATATGTAGTCCATATTGCACCTCCTATGATAGATGGTTTGCATAAAACACTTCCATTGTTCATCATCAAAATATTTGCTATTTGCTACCAACTTTTTAAAGTCTGTGGGTATATAGCCGTTATACAGTGCGTAACCGGTCATTTTCCCGGTTTTTGAATCGAATGTCTATTATAACACATCGTTGCGGTAGTTCAGATATTCCCTCTTGTTTTCAGGGTTGTGGTACGCTCCATAAAATCTCAAATCGACAGTTTCTCCGAAAAAATCTACACTTATGCTTTCGTTTGCGCCAACATAATCGATTGATTGTTTACCGACCTGATGAATACCATCAATAGTACCTATAAGAACTTTTTCTTTTTTTATAATGTCAAGCTCTGATAATTCGGATGACTCCGACGACGAGACGGCGCTTTCGCATGAAACAAAAAGAATACAGATGATTATGATAAATAATACACTTTTTCATTTTGTTGATCTCCTTTCAACTTAATCAGAGCTGTTAGCGATACTATTATAATCATAAGTACCGGAAGGGGTTATTAACAGGTAAGTACGCGTCACCGTATATTCGGCGTTGTGATCGCTTTACGCCATTTATTCCAGCTCTATAAACAGTTTCAATCCGTTGCT
>CACYCI010000090.1 GCA_902772845.1 uncultured Ruminococcus sp. | reverse complement strand
CTGGCTGAGCTGGACGTTTCGGTAGCCATAATAAAGAACGTCGCCAGCAGGAAGATGGGCAAAAAAGACATCATAAAGATCGACGCCGATATCCCCCTCGACCTAAACGTTATAGGTTACGTCGACCCTTCGGCGACCGTAAACTTTATAAAAGACGGCAAGCTTTGCGAAAAGCGCAATATCCCCATGCCCGAAAAGCTGGTGAACGTGCTCAGATGTAAGAATCCGCGCTGCATAACGACGACAGAGCGGTCGCTCGACCACGTGTTTTGCCTGACCGACCGCGAACACAGGATATATCGCTGCCTCTATTGCGAGACAAAGGCGTGAACGCGCGCAATAAAAAACAACGGGAAGAAAGACTGAACTTTCTTCCCGTTTTGATCATTCGGAGATATGATCAATAATTCTCGGCGCTGATCTCGAAATAGCTCTGCGGATGGTTGCACACGGGGCAGACCTCGGGGGCTTTGGTGCCTACTACGATATGTCCGCAGTTGCGGCATTCCCAAACTTTCACTTCGCTCTTTTCAAAGACTTTTGCGGTCTCTACGTTCTTGAGCAGAGCGCGGTAGCGTTCCTCGTGGCGCTTTTCTATAAGCCCCACGCCGCGGAACTTGGCGGCAAGCTCCGGGAAGCCCTCTTTTTCGGCGGTCTTTGCGAAGTCTTCGTACATATCGGTCCATTCAAAGTTTTCGCCTTCCGCGGCGGCTTCGAGGTTTTCGGCGGTGTTGCCTATGCCTTTGAGTTCCTTGAACCAAAGCTTTGCGTGTTCTTTTTCGTTTTCGGCGGTCTTGAGGAAGAGTTCGGCTATCTGTTCATAACCTTCTTTTTTTGCGGCTGAAGCGAAATAGGTGTATTTGTTGCGCGCCTGAGATTCGCCTGCAAACGCGGCGAGCAGGTTCTGTTCGGTCTGAGTTCCGGAATACGGGTTCTTTTTCATTTTGTTTTCTCCTTTTGTTTTTTCCTTGATTCCATTATATACCGCAAAAGCAAAAAGTCAATGCAAAAAAGCCGAAACGTTGTTAAAATTCGTTCACAAAAAGCTGTTTCGCCCCGCCGCTTGACGAGCGGGTCGGGGCGAAACGAAAGATCATGTCCGCATCTGTTTATTCCCCGGGAATTCGGGGTTGTAGGCGTAAAAATTTTTACTGCTCAGGTTATCGCGTATAACGCGCAAGCCGTCGCCGAAGCGCTGGAAATGCGTTACCTCGCGCTGGCGCAGGAACCTTATGGGATCGAGCACGTCGGGATCGTCGGTGAAACGGATGATGTTATCGTAGGTGGTGCGCGCCTTCTGTTCGGCGGCAAGGTCTTCCATGATATCCGTTATGGCGTCGCCCTTGGATTGGAACGACGCAGCCGTGAACGGCACCCCGGAAGCCGCCACCGGGTAAATGCCCGTGGTGTGGTCCACGAAATACGCGTCGAAGCCCGCCTCTTTTATCTGATCGGGAGTCAGGTTCCGCGTGAGCTGATATACTATAGCCGAAACTATTTCCTGGTGCGCCAGCTCTTCCGTGCCAACGTCGGTCAGTATGCCTATAACTTCCTTATAAGGCATGGAATACCTTTGCGAAAGGTATCTCATCGCCGCGCCTGCTTCGCCGTCGGGCCCGCCGTAGGCGGTAATTATGAGTTTTGCCAGCGCCGGATTGGGATTTTTGATCTTTACCGGATACTGAAGTTTCTTTTCGTATTGCCACATATCCCGTCACCTCCCGTTCTGCCAGGGCCACGGCCCGTCTATCCAGGTCCATTGGTCCTGCTTTACGCAGTTTGCCGTCACGGGGCCGTACTGCGAACTGTACTGTGCAAGAAGTTCTGCGCGTTCCGCGGTGGCGCGGTCATAAAACTCACGCGCTTTTTTGTTGTTGGGGTGGCCGTCCAGATAAAGCACGGCCTCGTGTATCACAAAATCGACGTCCGTAAGCTTGCGCATCAGCTCTTCCTTGGAAATCATCTGCATATTGCCGTTCACCTTTCGCCCTCCTGACCGTAAAACGGCTTGACAAGCGTTTTGAAAAGCGAGCCGTGATCGAGCGCTTCGGAATAATCAGTATAATACCCCGAAAAGGTCTGATACGGCACGTACGCCATGGCAAGCACCTGCACTTCGTCGGGTACGGTGTCCTCTTCCCCGCCGTTTTGCGGATCCGTCATCATGCCGAGCATTTCTTCAAAGCCGGCGTTCTTACCGAATATATCCATATAGATAAACTCCGTATCGTAATAAAATTGCAGCGGTGTTCCGCTGTTCGTATTATATGCCGTTCGGGCGGAACGTGTCAACTGACGGCGAAAAAACGCGAACCGAAACGAAAAGGCAAAGCGGAAAAAGAAAACGGCGCCGGTTGTCACAACCGGCGCCGAGGAGTCGGCGGAAGTTCGCTTCAGTTATCAAAAACGGAAGCGTATTTCGGATCTTTTCTGATCGCGTCCGCTATTTCATCCGGAAAAGTCGAAACGGCCGAGCTTATCCAGCAGTCGTCTATTATTACGTATTCACGAGGCAGATCGGCAGCTTTTACCAAGAACGGCGCGGAAAGCTTGTTTTGTTTTTTGCCCCACGATTCGCGGAAAGAGTTTCCGTGCTGTATTGCAAGGTCCAGGCATTCCATGGTGCGCCGTTTTTCACCGCGGCTTGCGTATTGGTAAGCTGCCCGAAGATACAACCGGCACATATCGCTGTTAAACATCCCGTAATCCTTGCCGCCGAACAGCGCCTTGTATAGCTCCGCCATGGCTATAAACGCGTCCGGCGAATCTCCCCAGTTCCAATCCATCGCCCAAACGGAAGAGTGGATCAGCGCAAGGATCGCCTCGGCTGAATATCGCCTGCGTTTTTCTTCGTCTTTTGTGTAATTCGCCTTCAGGACCTCGCGGCTGATAAATACCGGCGAGCTTTCGGCGGCAAGCCGTTCCTTCTTTTCATCGTCGCCGATCTCCGCATATTGGCTTGCAAGCTGACTTATCAGAGAATCCTTCCATCCGTCGTCGTCGCATTTGCGCCGCGCCTTCTCCAAGAGAACGATCGCTTCATTAAGCGATTGCGGCTCCATACCTTTTACACGTTCTTCTACCGCTTTCGATTCCAAGACCCAGGCAAGCCGCATTTGCAGTTTCCATTCGTTCGGGAACTCTGCAAGCGATTTGCGAAGAAAAGATTCCAGTTCTTCAAAATCGGTTTTACAGTTGGCTGTATTGCGCATTTTGTCGGTTTTTTCGATATATGCGGCAAGCCGTGTTTCCCGGTCGTTGCTGTAACCGAACAGTTCGTCGATCGAAACGTGGAAAAAGTTTGCAATGGCGGGCAGCAGCTCCATATCAGGGTAGCCCTTGTCAGCTTCCCAGCGGCTGACCGCCTGATTCGTCACGCCAAGAGCGGCAGCAAGATCTTCTTGTTTTCTTCCGTCGCGCTTGCGCAGCGCTTTGATCTTATCTCCAAATCTGATATACATATTTTTACTCCTTTTTCGTTATTCACCGGTGTGAGCATATTATATCAGACGCCGCTTGATAATTCAATTATCAATTAGTTGTTTACCGTTCAAGCATTCATTGACTTTGCGACATGTGTCAGTGAATGATAAACCGGCAGGGCGTATTCCCTGCCGGTTTTGTGCATAAAGACCGCCGCATCGGTTTTATTCCCCGCGCGCGGAGGTGCGGAAAGGCAGCGGCTGCAAGCTGAAAAAAGAGGATTTTTTTAAAGAAAAATGCCTCAAAAAAGAGGATTTTTGAAAATACGTGCGTATATAATAATGTATATTCGCGAAAATGGATATTTATTGCTCGAAGGAGGCGGAAACGAGAGAATGAAAGAACAGGTCTACAAGATGGAACGCGAATTTTTCAGCAAAAACGCGTTTCTTTCCGAAAACACCGCCGGCAGGCAGCGTCCCGTCGAAGAATGCCCCCTGCGCACCCCTTTCCAGCGCGACCGCGACAGGATAATCCACTGCAAATCGTTCCGGCGGCTCATGCACAAAATGCAGGTCTTCCTTGCTCCCGAAGGCGACCACTACCGCACGCGTCTGACTCACACGCTGGAAGTCACGCAGATAGCGCGCACCATAGCGCGTGGGATGATGCTCAACGAAGATCTTACCGAAGCCATAGCTTTGGGGCACGATCTGGGCCACACGCCTTTCGGACACTCCGGCGAGCATTCGCTCAACAAAGTCTGCCCTTTGGGGTTCAAGCACAACGAGCACAGTCTGCGCGTTTGCGACAAGCTTGAAAATCTCAACCTCACCTACGAAGTCCGCGACGGCATCGTCAAGCACACCAACGGCGTTGCCGAGACCAAAGAAGGCCAGATCGTTCTGTGGGCGGACCACATTGCTTATATAAATCACGACATAGACGACGCAGTGCGCGCTGGGATACTCGTCCCGGACGATATCCCGAAGGACGCCTGCGAGCTATTCGGCTACAGGCACGGAGATCGTATATCATCCATGGTGGACGCCGTTATAGCGCACGGTTCGGACGGAAACATAGGGATGGACGAGCCGTACGACAGCGTGATGAGATCGCTGCACAAATTCATGTTCGATTCGGTCTACTACAATCCGATCGCAAAGAGCGAAGACCATAAGGTCGAAGGCATGATAGAGACCATGTACAGCT
>CACYCI010000089.1 GCA_902772845.1 uncultured Ruminococcus sp. | reverse complement strand
TCCTGGCAGGGATAGCTGGGCTCGAACCAGCGATGCAGGAGTCAAAGTCCTGTGCCTTAACCACTTGGCTACATCCCTGTATGTTTTTGTTCAAGTAATTATACTCCGCGTTCGCGCCTTTGTCAAGCATAAAATTGCGGCGAAAAAAAGAGCGAAACGCAAGGGCTTTTGCAAAAAAGCAAAAGCCCTTTGTGAGTTATTTACGTGAGCCGATCAGTCGAGCTGTTCTTCGATCTTGCCTTCGGCGGCGTTCTTCTTGACGCTTTCGATGCCGTTGAGGCAGCCGGCCTTTGCGTTGTAGCCTTCGGAAGTGGCTATGATCTGACCGTTGGTGGCTTTAAGACGGAAACGGAATTCACCGGCTTTGTCGGTGTACATTTCGAATTTGGGGTGTTTTGCTTTTTCAAAGCCTTCAACTGTCTGATCTTCGAAATTGCCTTTGGGAGCGTTTGCTATAACGCTCTTGACGCCGTTGAGGCAAGCGCCTTTGGTCTTGTAAACTTCAGATGTAGCGATGATCTCGCCGTTGCCGGCTTTGAGGTCGAATTTGAAACCGGTCTTTGTTTTTTTGACTACGAATTTTCCCATTTTTACGATCCTTTCTTGTAATATGTTTATAATATTGCAGGCGCCGTACGCAAAAAACACGCGCATACCACCTGAACTTACATATGCATTATAGCATATAGCGCTCGTGATGTCAAGAAAAATCGGCAAAAACCGAACATTTTGATTTTGGCACTCTGCACGACGAAAAGTCGTGCGTTTTCAAGCGTTTTCGCTCATTGCGCGCCTTTTTCCGGCTTGTATTCCGCGGTCGCGCCGGATCCGTCTTTTACGAATATTTTGCCTTCATAGCCGTCCGGAAGCGTTATGTGCAGTTTCGATCCGTCGCCGAAAGCAAACTTGAACAGACTTCTGTACCACGGCAGCGCAGGACGGCAGCTCACGCTCAACGTGCCTTCTATGAGTTCTGCTTCATAGCTCCCGTCGAATGAATGTATGAATTCCACCGCAATGACGTCGACGCCGACGGTGAATTCAATTTCGCCGGCGCTTTCTATCAGGATAACGTCAGCACTTTCGAACGTCTTTGTTTCCGACTGCGGCTCCTTCCCTTTGAACACCGCCATGCCGATCAGCGCGCAGACAGCTCCGACGGCGGCGCAGATAAGGCCTATGCGTTTTATATTGCTCATTTATTATTCCTCCGTGGCGCTCCCGCCCGAGATAAGCCGTAAGAAGGCGGCGAATACCAGGGTGATAAGGTGAAGCATCAGCCGGCATAGCCGCAGGCATGGGATCCCCAACGCAAGCATCAGCCCGCCCGAAGCGAGCGAGGCGCCCAACGCTACCATGGCCGCCTGTAAGTCAACGCGGAACAGCGCCGCAATAAAAGCTCCGGCGGAAAACAGCGACATCGCCGCAAAGGCAAAAGGCACGGCGCTGATCACGAGCGCGGCCACGAACACGCAGGCAATGAACGCCGCCAGCAGCACCAGAAGCACCAGAAGCAGCGGCAGCCACAGCGGGAACGTGACTATTATCGCAATTATGACCGCGATCCGCGATCTTGAAACGGGGCTGCTTTCTTCCTTCGGCGCGGCCTTGCCGGATCGCTGCGTGCCGATCCCGCGCTTGACCGCTGCGTATTCCATTCGGCATTGAGGGCAGTCTTCCGCGTGCGCTTCTATGCACGAAACGCTTTCGTCGCTTATATCGCCGGAAACGTATAACTTCAGCAGGTCTTTTATAAGACCGCATCCCTGTCTTTCCATAAATCGCGCTCCTTTTGGGTGTTTTTCGATATATATTTTATACTTTTCTTGCCGCCGTGTCAATCTTTTTTGCCCGGATCGCGCAAAGCTTTTTCCGCATAGATCTGTCCGTTTACGAATATGATGATAATATGAGATCAATAATATCGGAAGGAGCGCCGACGTTGAAAAAATACCTGATCATGTTTATGGCTTTCTGCCTTGTGGTCCTGGCTGTGCCGGATATCCATAAAATGCTCCCCGCAGGTCTGCGTTCAGCCGGGCCGGATATCCCGATCCGCTCAAAAGAGAGAAGGTACGCGGTGGAATGTATTTGCGAAGGCGAGCAGATCACGATGCCGCTTGAGGAATACGTCTGCCGCGTGCTCATGCAGGAAGGGTACGCCGGACTCCCGTCCGAGGCGCTGAAAGCGCTCGCCTGCGTCGTGCGGACGCGCGTTTTGGCAGGGAACGCCATGCCGCTGAATTCGAGTTCCGCCGCTTTGCTCCCGGACGCGGAAGCCGCCGCTGCCGCGACCGAAAATCTTTATATCGCTTACGGCGGCGAGCCGATCGATGCAAAAACGCACGCTTCTTCGCGCGGGCGCACTGCCTCCGCCGGGGAGGCGTACGGCGAAGAGATACCTTATCTAAAATCCGTCGAAACGCCCGAAGACGCGCCGGTAAGCGAAAAGAGATTCACCGCAGCGGAAATGGCGCGGATACTGAATGCAAACGGCTTTCAGTGCGACGCAACGCTTCGCCTGAACAGCTGGCTCACATACGTGTCGCGCTCCGCAAGCGGCAGGATACGCGCCGTGTGGCTGTGCGGGAATCAGATCGGCGGCGCAGAGCTTGCGCGTATGCTCGGATTTGATTCTGCCGATATGGAAATATCTACAGTTGACGGCGGATTCGAGATCAGATGCTTCGGCAGCGGCGACGGCGTGGGGCTGAGCGTGCTCGGCGCATGTGCGATGGCGGAAAGCGGAGCGTCTTTTAATGAAATTTTGCTTCATTTTTTTGCGGGAACGGATATTATGCTGAATAATGATCGATAATGCGGGTAAAATAAGGACAAACCAATTACAGGGGGAAACAAGGCAATGGATGAAGAAAAGAACGAAAAAAGCAGATCCGGCAGACCCGGCCCTGCTGCGAGCAGACGTATAAGGATAGCCGGCGCCGTATATATCGCGCTCGCGGTGTGCGTCGTTACGGTCATGGTGCTTTCGGTGTATTCGGTGTCGGTGACTGTCCCGGATGAGACCGATCTCACGCTTCCCGAAATTTCGCGCCCTCACCTGGAGCTCCCGGATGAAAGAACGCCTGAAGAATCGGTAGGCGTGCCGGTATCGCATGAGCAAAGCGGCGTTACTGTCGAGACCCCGGATCCTGTGCCTGAGGTACTGTATTACAAACCGGTCAAAGGGAAAGTGCTCAAAGGTTACCGCATGACTTCGCTGGTGTATTCGGCAACTCTCAAGGATTACCGCACACATTCGGGTGTCGATATAGCGGGCAAGGTCGGCGACAAGGTCGTCTGCTATTCCGACGGCGTGGTGAGAACGGTCAGGACCGATCCTTTTATGGGAGTCACCGTGGAAATAGAGCACGATTACGGGCTGGTGTCGGTGTACCAGAACCTCGCGCAGGAAGTCGCTTCCGGCGTCAGGGCGGGCGCCAAGGTCAAGGGCGGCAGCGTTTTAGGGGCAATAGGCGAAACGGCTGTATCGGAATGCGCGGACGAGCCGCATCTCCACTTTGAACTCCTGCTGGACGGCAAACCGATCGACGCGGAAAAAGAACTTGCAAGGATAAAATAACGCGTTTGCAAAAAAACGGGTCGCGGAGCAGCTTCCGCGGCTCTTTTTTGCTTGCGGTACAATAAATATGCAAAGCCACGTTTTGCATTTTTGCTCCCTGAAATTGCGAAAATCCGCCGCGACGTGCGCTTATATGCCGGATATTCCGGCAAAAATGAATTTAATTCTTTCAAACTTGCATAATTTGTATTGACAAACGGCCTAATAGGTGATATAATCGCAACAATAACAATTATTGATGTATAATTTTGCAAAAGGAGGCGCCTTATGGCGGACTACAGGAACCAATTTCAAAACGAACGCTCGCCGGCGCTGAACGAGCGGCTGAAATTCTATTGCGAGGAATGCCGTAAAAAAATATCGGTCGATTTCGAAGCGGTGCGCGGGCGCGATATCAAATACGGTCTCCGCAATGCGGACGGTACCGGCGTGCCTGTCGGTGTGACTCAGATCAGCGACGTCCACGGCTACAATATGGTGGACGGCGTAAAGACGCCTGACGAAGGGCATCTTTATTACCGCGGGATCGACGTTTCGGATATCATAGAAAGCTGCTCGCGCGAAAACCGTTTCGGCTTTGAAGAGACGGCGTTTTTGCTGCTGTTCGGCTATCTGCCTTCGGCGCGCCAGCTCGAAAGCTTTTCCGGAGTCATGGAGGAAGTCCGCGAGCTTCCGTTCGGATTTGTCGAAGATCAGATCATAAAAGCGCCTTCGCCGGATATCATGAACAAGCTCGCTTCGTGCGTGCTCGCCCTTTACAGCTACGACGACCGTGCAGAAGATAAATCAATGGAAAACATTTTCCGCCAGTGCATAGAACTGACGGCGCGCGTTTCTCCCATAATGGTAAACGCCTACCAGGTAAAAAAGCGTTATTACGACCATGCGTCGCTGTTCTTCCATCCGCCGGCGTTCGGGCTTTCCACGGCCGAAAACATACTTTCCATAATGCGTATGGACCGCAAGTTCACGCGTGAAGAGGCGCTTCTGCTCGATACCATGATGATACTCCACGCCGAACACGGGGGCGGCAACAATTCCACGTTCGCGTGCCGTCTCGTCACCTCTTCGGGAACGGATACTTATTCCGCCATAGCCGCCGCGATAGGCGCGCTCAAGGGCCCGCGCCACGGCGGCGCGAACCGCAAAGTAATGGAAATGCTCGAATATATCAAAAAGGGCGTGCGCGATCATTATGACGACGATGAGATCAAGACGTTCTTGAAAAAGATCCTTGAAAAGACCGCGGGCGACGGTTCCGGGCTCATTTACGGCATCGGGCACGCGGTATATACAAAGAGCGACCCGCGCGCGCAGATAATAAAGGCGCATGCCATCCCGCTTGCAAAGAGCGGG
>CACYCI010000088.1 GCA_902772845.1 uncultured Ruminococcus sp. | reverse complement strand
GGTGCGGCTGATGGGACTTGAACCCATACGGTTGCCCACACGCCCCTCAAACGTGCGCGTCTGCCAGTTCCGCCACAGCCGCATATTTACGCTGCCCACAACGGACAGCGTTATTTATTATACACATAATTTGACGTTTGTCAATACTTTTTTTGCCTGCGCGGCAATTTTTTCTCGTACTGCGCTTTCGGGCGGATCATTTACCGTCGCTGCCCGGCAGTATGATATCCTTGCGCTCCGGCGCACGGTCGAATTCCGTGTGGAGCGCCCGTCTCATCACCTTGAGCAGAACGGTTATGGCGTAAGTCTGTATCACGCAGATAAACAATCCCTCTATGGCGCGCGGGATCCAGACCACTATGAACGGATAGCTCGCCCACGACGAGGCGAACGTCATCTCTTTGAGTATGACCGTGTTGAGCGTGGTGACGAGCAGTTCACAGGTGAATATGGCCGCGAACACGCGCAGCGCGTACGTGGGTTCGCTCTTGCGCAGCCGGGCGAATATCAGCTCGCCTGCGACGAGCAGCAGCCCCAGCACGCCTACCAGCGTGAGCGCGAAAGTGGCAAAACTTACGTACATCGCCAGATTGGCGCGATATGAATCGTTGGTGGAAAATTCGAGACCGTTTGCGGAAAAATCGCCTTTTTCAAGCTCTATGCCGTATTTTTCGTGATCTTCTTCCGGCGGCATAATCTTTGCGCCCGCGTCTTTAAGCGCGGCGTAGCTCTTTGCGTTTTCCGAAACGTAAAACGTCACGTCCGAAAGCGACGGATCGTACGCGACTGATTTTACTTCGTCCGGGACGTAAACGCCACGCAGCGAATCGCACCCTTCAAAAGCGCCTTTGCCTACGGCGACGGTCGCCTTGGCTCCGGCGTATGTCACGGAGCAGGGGATCGAGACCTGTTCGGAGTCTGCGACCGATTTTACCGTGAAGGTATCTGTGGTATGAACGCGGTCGGTGATAAGGCGCGATACGAACGAAAGCTCCGTTGCACTGACTTCGCCTTTTTCGGGCATGCTTTCAGCCGAAGCGATAACGCGTCCGTTGATACCGTCGGCGCCGAGGAATGCGTAGAATATAACGCCAAGCGCCAGTATCAGCGCAAAGCAGACTGTACCGGCTATGCGCAGCGTCTTTTTGTTTACGCGGCTGAGCAGACGCCAGACAAGTCCCTTTATAAAGCCGCCCGCGAAAGCGGTGAGCGTGTAAAGCGGATTGTAAGGCCCCGAAGGCGCGATTATGCAGCCGATGATATCGGATGCCGCCGACGCGGCGCCGCCGTAAAGCGGGCCGTAAAGGATGGCGGGCAGGGTGGTGAAGATCCCGGCGAGCCCTATTTTCATCCCGCTGCCGCCGAAAATGACTATGTTCAGCGAAAGCAGCTTGCACAAAGCGCCCAGCCCGATGCACATCGCGGTGATGCAAATGCGGCGTATGGCCGCCCTGTCGATCTTTACTTTTGACTTTTCAGACATAAAAAAACACCTCTTCTCATAATGGCAGAGAGGTATTCCCGGTATTCGCGGAACGGCGTTCCGTGCAGCGGGATGCAAAGGATCTACCGCGCGGGCCTCCGCCCGACTTCGTCCCCGCGGCAACTCCCCGTCCGCAGGGCACTGTCTTTTGCAAAAGACATACGCAGATCCTTTTACTCTGCTCTTATATGATACATCCTTTCGCGCGGAAAGTCAATAAGAGTTTTGCCCGAAAATGCAAAAAAATGGCAAAATGCTCTTGCAATTTCTGAAAAAAGTGGTATTATACAAATGAATATCTCAAATGGATTCAGGAGGAGCTTTCAATGAAAAAATTCAGATCCGCAGTCGTGGGGTGCGGCAACATATTCCCCATGCACGCCGTCAGCATAACCAGAGTCGAAAACGCCGAACTCGTGGCTGTCTGCGACATCAAAGAAGATCGCGCAAAGAAAAAAGCCGAAGAATTCGGCTGCAAGTATTACACCGATTATAAAGAGATGATCGAGAAAGAAAACCTCGACGTCCTGCATATTTGTCTGCCTCATTACCTTCACCCCATCGTGGCGATCTATGCGCTCGAACACGGCGTGAACGTAATGACCGAAAAACCCATGGCTATAAAACTCGAAGACGCCAAGGCCATGATCGACACCGCAAACCGCACCGGCAAGTTTTTGCAGTGCATATTCCAGAACCGTTACAACGCCGGCACCGTACTGGTAAAAGATCTGCTTGCCAAAGGCGAACTCGGCAAGATCAAATCCGCTAAGTGCGCGGTCACCTGGGACAGGTCCGATAAATACTACACCTCCAGCGACTGGAAAGGCACATGGGACAAAGAAGGCGGCGGCGTCATCATAGACCAGGCCATCCACACGCTCGATATGCTCCGCTATATCGTTGACGAAGATATAGATTTCGTCGACGCCACCATAGCCAACCGCGGCCATCAGATAATAGACGTAGAAGATTCCGCCGAAGGCATTATCAAGTATAAATCCGGTCTGCTCACCGCGTTCCACGCTATCAACTATTATTCTTACGACGCGCCCGTCGAGATCGAGCTCGACTGCGAAAACGCGCTCGTCAAGATGTTCTCGGATTCCGCCGTTGTCAAATTCAAGGACGGCAAGACTATCAGCGTCGACCGCAACCCCAACGAAAACTTCAACTACGGCAACGTCAAATCTTATTGGGGCGTGAACCACGTCAAGCAGATAAAGAACTATTATCATTGCCTCGAGACCGGCGAAAAGCCCTTCATACCCGTGGAAAGCGCATACAAGACTCAGGAAATGATCTGCGCCATCTATCAGTCCGGCAAAGAGCACAGAAGGATCTATCTCAACACCGACAAATAATATAACGCTTTTGAAAAGACGCCCTGCGGCGTCTTTTCTGTTGACGGGACGCCGCCGGCGTGATATAATCTGAATGCAGAATACAAAAAAGGGGAAACGACTTATGGAACACAAGCTCAATTACAGGCGTACCATGCTCATAGGCCTTGCGTTTTTGTCTATTTCGGCTTTTTGGCAGCTTTACGATAACGTCATCCCGCTTATATTGCGCGACACTTTCAACATCAGCGACACGCTTTCCGGCGTGATAATGGCGGCCGATAACGTGCTGGCGCTGTTCCTGCTTCCTTTTCTGGGAGCGATATCCGATAAAGTCGACACCCGTATCGGCAAGCGCATGCCGTTCATACTCGCAGGCACGGCGGTCAGCGCGGTGCTGATGAGCGTGCTGCCGCTTATAGATAATTCATACGCGCAGGCGGCTTCGACGGGGAAATTCATCCTGTTCGTAGGCGTGCTGCTGCTGCTTCTTATATCCATGGCGTTCTACCGCTCGCCGGCGGTCGCGCTCATGCCGGATCTCACTCCAAAGCCGCTGCGTTCCAAAGGGAACGCCGTGATAAACTTAATGGGCGCTTTGGGCGGAATATTCACGCTCGTGTTCATGAAGATCCTCTATTCCGCCGTCACGGAAGGCGTACATACCGATTATCTTCCGGTCTTCCTTATCGTCGCGGGGCTGATGGTCTTTTCGGCGATAGTGCTTTTCTTAACGGTAAAGGAAAAGCGCGATAACGCCGACGTGATCAGATACGATTCCGAACACCCCGAATCCGAGCTCGCCGTCGATACCGACGACGGCAAAAAGTGGCTCCCGCAGGATGTGCGCAAGAGCTTAGCGTTCATACTCGCTTCCATCGCGCTCTGGTTCATGGCTTACAACGCTGTCACCACCGCATTTTCCAAATACGCTACCAGCCAGTGGGGAATGTCCCCCGGCGACGCGGCGTTCACTATGATGATCGCCACCGGCGGCGCGATAATCTCGTTCCTTCCCGTGGGGATAATATCTTCCAAGATCGGCAGAAAACGCACAATACTTATGGGCTGCGCGCTGCTCACCGCCTGCTTTGCGGGGATGGCCGTTTACGGTTTCTTTGCAAAGAGCTTTGCTCCCTGGCTGTACGTGCTGTTCGTGCTCGTCGGCTTTGCCTGGGCGGCGATCAACGTCAATTCGCTGCCAATGGTCGTCGAAATGTGCAGCGGAGCCGAGCTCGGCAAATTCACGGGGCTCTATTACACGTTTTCCATGGCGGCGCAGGTCGTTACGCCTATACTTTCGGGCGCGCTGCTCGAACACGTCGGCTACGGCACGCTGTTCCCTTACGCCGTGGTCTTCGCCGCCGCTTCGGGCGTGACCATGCTGTTCGTCCGCCACGGCGATAACAAACCGCAGCGCGCAGGCGTGCTTGAATCGTTCGCCGACCCGGACGCCGACTGACCGATATGACTGTGGTTTACATAATTATCGGGACCCTGCTGCTCGCAGCGGCGTGCGTGCTGTTTTGCGTTTTTCCCTCGCGCCGCAAGACAGACTTTTTTCAAAAAAACAAGTACTTTGCCCACCGCGGCCTGCACGATAATGCGCTGATCCCCGAAAACTCGCTTGCCGCGTTCGCACTCGCCGCCGAAAAGGGCTACGGCATAGAACTCGACGTTCATATCACGTCTGACGGAAAGCTCGTAGTGTTCCACGACGACGACACTTTGCGAATGTGCGGAGAAAAGCTGACGCCCGAAAAAGTCACGTTCGACCGCCTGCGCGAGCTTTCGCTTTTGAATACCGAAGAGAAGATACCGTCGTTCGGCGAAGTGCTTTCGCTCGTGGCGGGAAGAGTTCCGCTTATAATCGAAATAAAGGGCGTCACTTCCGATACCGCGGTGTGCGCGCTCACCGCAAAAGAGCTTTCGCGCTACGGCGGAGAATACTGCGTGGAATCGTTCAATCCGCTGTATATGGGGTGGTGGCGCAAGCACCGCCCGGACGACGTGCGCGGTCAGCTTTCGTGCAAAATGCCAAAGCAAAAGGGAATAGTGAGCAAGCTCAAGTTCGCGGCTTTGGGGAATTTGCTTCTGAACTTTATATCCCGCCCCGATTTTATCGCTTACGACCGTAACGGAAGCGGGCGGACAGCGTTCCGTCTCGCCCGCACGCTCGGCGGGATCCCCGTTGCGTGGACGGTACGTACCGCCGGAGAACTTGAAAAAGCGAAAAAGGATTTTGTGAGCTTTATATTCGAAAACGAAGAAGACACCCTTAAAAACAGATAAGATCAACCCGCCGTTTTGCTTTTTTTGCAGGACGGCGGAAATTTTTCTTGACAAACGGCGCTTTATATGTTATATTAAAATTGCGGAAAGGGGAAGACACCCATTATAAAAAACGCAATACCGCTTTGACAATTTAATATATCGGTTACAAAGGGGGAGAAACCCATGGCAAAAAACATTGTTGTAACGGATGCAAAAGGAAACGCCATCGGCTCAACGTACCCGAAAAGGGCGCGCGGGCTGGTAAAACACGGTCG
>CACYCI010000087.1 GCA_902772845.1 uncultured Ruminococcus sp. | reverse complement strand
TATATATCGTTGCCGATGATGCGTCAAGGTAGGCTGCGCACGCCGGAGCTTGATACGGCTTTATCATATTTTCGGCGCCGCCGGGCGCTGGAGACGCGCTTTTTTTGGCGAGCTTATTGTTTTCTGCGCGCTTTCGTGCTATAATATCCGGCGAAAGAGGTTGATATTTGAAATGAAGCTCACATTCATCGGCACCAGCCACGGAGTTCCGGAATCAGACCGCAGGTGTTCCTGCACTATGCTGCAGACGGGCGAAAAAGTGTATTTTATCGATATGGGCACTCAGGCGATAGAAGACCTGCGCCGCAGGGGGATCGCGCCGGAACGCGTCAAAGGCGTGTTCATAACCCACATGCACGGCGACCACGTGAACGGACTGCTTTCGTTTGCCGATATTTGCAACTGGTTCTTTACAGATGCCCAACCGCAGATATTTCTTCCCACTCGTGAAGGCGCCGACGCGGTAAAGGGCTGGATCTGCGCGCTTGATAAGCGCGACTACTGCCGCATGGACCTGCGCGTCACCGACGAGGGCGTTATCTTCGACGACGGCACGCTGCGCGTGACCGCCGTGCGCACCTTGCACACGCGGCGCTCGTTTGCGTATTTTGCGGAAACGGAAGGGAAGACGCTGCTCTTCACGAGCGATCTCAAAGCGGTAGAAGAAGACTACCCGCGTCAGGCGTTCGGGAAAACGCTCGACGCCGCGGTGTGCGAATCGGCGCATATACACCCCGCCGACTATATCCCCGCGTTCGAAAAAAGCAATATCAAACGCGTTTTCATAACGCACATCCAGCCGCGCAAGCTCGCGGAGGCGCGCGAACTCAAACAGACGCTCGAAGCCGTTACGCCAGTTTTTATACCGAGCGACGGCGACGAATACGAAATATAAAGAATAGATAAAATAAAGAAAGGGATCAAACAATGGAACAATTCTGGAACAAAGTTATCGAAATTGCAAGCACTTACGGCGGAAAGATCGTTCTCGCCATAGTCACGCTCATCGTCGGTCTGCTCGTAATAAAATGGATCGGCAAAGCTATGCGGAAATCGTTCGAAAAAAGCAAGCTCGCCGAATCGGCGAAGCTCGTAGTGCAAAAGACGGTCAAAATACTGCTGTATATCATCCTCATCGTCGGGCTCATAGAGATACTCGGCGTCCCCATGACCAGCGTCGCCGCGCTTATCGCAAGCGGCGGTCTTGCCGTCGGCCTGGCGTTTCAGGGCGCTCTGGCTAATCTCGCCGGAGGGTTCATGATCCTCATATTCAAGCCGTTCAAGATCGGCGACTATATCGAATCCACCGGCGCCGAAGGCGTGGTGCGCGATATAAGCATTTTCTATACCAAGCTGCTCACGCTCGATAACAAGCAGGTGCTCGTCCCCAACGGCGATCTTATGAGCGCCAACGTCACCAACTACAGCGCCGAAGAACTCCGCCGCATAGACCAGAGCTTCAAGATCACGAACGATATCGATCAGGAGCTTGTAAAATCCGTTCTGCTCGAAGCCGCCAAAAAGACGGCGGGCGTGCTCGAAAAGCCCGAACCTTTTGCCCGCCTTACCGAAGTCGACGACGATACCTATATCTTTACGGTGCGCGCATGGTGCGAGACCGCGAAGTATTGGGACGTGTATTTCGATCTTATCGAAAACTGCAGCAAATCACTTGCCGAAAACGGCATCGACGATCCCGAAGAGCGTATCGCGGTACGCATTGTGGAAAAACAGTAACTTGCATTCAGGCGCGGCGCAGCGGTTTTCTGCGCCGCTGCTGTAATTGTTAAGAGGAAGAAAAAATGAAACAGTTCGATATTTTCATCCGCACCCGGCGCGACTTGGAAAACGCAGTACGTGAATACGGCTTCGTACCTCTTTTTGCAAATTCCGTTCCGGGGTTTTCGGTGGAAGAAAACGTTGACCCGCGCGCGTGGTATTCGTCCGGCGATTCAAGCTGGCCGGTGTGGGAATGGAAGGGGCCGGTAATTCGCGATACCGGCTGCGCATACGGCAAGTTTTTCGAAAAAAAGGCGGTGTTCGCCAGCCCCGAATGGTATGCCGAGCTCGCCAATTACCGCCGCGACGGATACGATTTCGACGCGCGTTTCGACGACGGGCTCGCCCCTCTGCGCGACAAAGAACTGTACGATCTTTTGGATTCCAACGCGCCCGTGCTTTCTAAGCATTTAAAAGTCATAGGCGATTACCGCAAGGGCGGCAAAAAGGGGTTCGACACCGTTATCACCAAGCTTCAGGAGCAGTGTTACGTGCTCATATCGGATTTCGTGTACGAGCACGATTCCAAAGGCAACACTTACGGCTGGGGCGTGGCGGAATATTCCACCCCGGAACGTTTTTTCGGCGAAAGCTTTTCACGGAACGTTTATAAACGCTCGCCGCATGCATCGTATCTTCTGTTGAAAAAACACCTTTGCTCGATGCTTCCGCAAGCAAGCGAAAGCGATATAGAAAGGATTCTGAAATGACAAAAAACGAAAGCTCCGGTTTACATAATTCGCATGATATAAGCATTCACGAGCTGCGGGCTTGCAGCAGCGCCTACGCCCTGGCTTGCAGAAAAGCCGGCTGCGATATAGCTGAAGCCGGCGAAAAAGAAAAGAAAAGCGCAAGAAGAGCCGCCGAACACTGCCTCGGCACTTATTATACCGGTGGCTTTTATGCAAAATACACGTCTTTGCCGGTAGACGATTTTTGGCGTGATATCAAAGAAAACGCCTTGCTTTTCGAGTCGCGGGCCGCTGAAAGGGAAAACCATTTCAAAGCGTTCCTTGAAACGCTCGATCCGGATACGGCGGACCGTATCCGCAAAATGATGTCTGAGAAGGAGCTTATTGACAGCGCTTACGATTATTCGTGGGATCCGGCAGGGAAGAGGCTTTCCTTTGAATTCGGATCGAACTGTTGCTTCAGCACGGAGCTTGCATTTACCGGCGTCGAGTTTGAGGGAGACGTGCCCCCGAGGCTGAGAGGTAAGGTCGGCTATACGTTCGATCTGTTGGATATTTCGCCCGGCAAGCTCGGCTTTGAGCTCACCCCGGACGAAGACGTCACCAGCGTCAGAGCGCCCGCGCATATCTGCCGCGCCTCTTTCAAGGACGCGTATTTGCGCAGAAATGTGTTCAACGCGCTTAGACGCGCTCTGTTCACGCCGGGGGATTTCCCGCTTTTCGCGCTGTGTTACAGTTCTTCGTCTATCATTAAAAAATCGCAGACCTATCCGGAACTCGTAAATGAAAAAGAACACGCACTGATGCCGTTGTTTCTGGAGCTGGATTCTTTGGCAGGGTATAAGCGGTCGGCCGATCACCCGCGGCTGAAAAGCATGGCGGCTGCATACGGGCTTGACGATATAGCGGAACTCTTCGGGACAGACGTCAGCGGCGAAAGCCGAAACCTCCTCTACCGTAAGCTCGCCGAGCCGCGCTGCGAACCTTTGGTACGCGAACTGCTTGCGCGCATAGAAGAAACTCAGAAAGAATACGGCGATATCCCCGTCGACGCGGCGATCACCGGTCAGATCGAAGACGAACTTCATTTGCTTGGGTATGAGGGCAGCTTCCCCGAATTCCGCAAACGCGGAAACACGCGCGGCTCGCTCAACTTCGGCGGAAAACGCATATCCGGCGGAGAGGCGGATTTTTGCGTGTACTGTCAAAGCCGCGAAAACGGGACGTTATCGTTTTTCAGCGGCGTTCGCGTGCTGAGCGGCAAAGATGCGCCTGCCTCCGATATAATATCCTGTATGTTCACAGAAAAGAAAAAACGCCTTTTCGGCGAATTTACGGTGGATATTACCGATATCGGAGCAACTGACGGCCGTGAATTTGCGCGTATCGCCGCCAAGTGCGCCGAGCTGAAAAAGCTTTCCAAAGAAGAATTGAAAGCCGCGCCCGCAGCTTTGAATACGCGCCGCGGCGGACCGCTGGGCTTAGCGTGGGCGTATCTTTTGATAGGCGTGTACTTTTATGTTGCTTTTGCAGCGCTGGTATGTCTGATCTTAGCTGTCGGCGGGCTGCTCGTTTCGCTGATAAAATGGGATATTTCATGGTTCCCGACGTCGTTTACCGACAATTGGCGCCTTCTGGTATTCCTGCCGCTTGCGGGAGTTGTGTTTTTGTTCGTAACTGCGATATTTAAAAAGAATAAAAAGTAACTGCGGGCGCAGCCCTTAAGTAAAAAGTCGGCGGATGTGGATACATCCGCCGACAATTTTTATGGAGTGATTAATACAGGGCACAGGACCTCTATATTATCAGATCCGTCACGAGTTAATGTGAGTTCGCATTCTACTATTACTCTGATTTTTGAATCAACATAATCAAGTGATTCGGACTTGATAGAGCAGCTTTTTATAGAGTATCCATAACTCAAGTCCGTTATGAATACTCGATATGGTGCGAGTGTTCATAACGCAAGTGAATTTTACTATGAAATCCGGCACAGATATATTGGTATGAGTATAAATTGATAATTTATTGTGAACTAAGTTCGTTTTGCCATCTTTGCAAATTCTGCTTCTTTTCTATCGTATGAATCAATATAGTCTGACAGCGCACGTTCAAGCGCAACCGTTTTCGGTTGCCCGGATTGTTTGCAGTATTTTTCCAACCTATCGTATAGCCCTTGCTCCATACGAATTGTGATCGGGTGAGAGTCTTTTTTTTGCCTTGCCATTCTCAGCCCTCCAATCTATCGCCGTAGGGCAGGGACTTGATATAATTTTCCATATACTGCCAGTCAGGATTTCCATTTGCATCGACGGGAAGTTTGATAATTGTATCAATGTAATCATTTGTAACTGTTCTTCCGTATGAATATTTAATACATTCTTTATCAAGCAATGATGAAATGAAAAACAAATGATAAATGTTCAAATCGGTTTTTCTCGTTAACGCAAAAGCATTATCGGCAATATAAAAATCCTCGGATTGCACAAAAGTTCTACCACCTTCACCGACTCGAACTATTGATAACGCAGGTGATTTGATTTTTTCAAACCCAATCGCTTGAATATCATCAGATAAATAACATTGAACACCATTGTTTTCAGAAGTTCCATTAACGCATGGAATATCACCAACAAAATTCTCCTTGTCTTCGACGGATAAAGTATGCCCTCTTGTTATATCAAACAAGTCGCCAACTCTGAACTCTTTCCACTCACTCACTTTCAAATCTGGT
>CACYCI010000086.1 GCA_902772845.1 uncultured Ruminococcus sp. | reverse complement strand
CCCTATCGGGTGGGTGAAATCGCCTGCGGCGGTGAAATTGCCCTTCGGGCAGTGAAATCCGCCTCGACGGCGGGTGGGTGGATTTCATTTCACATCGGCGAAGGCGTTATTTCACATTTTGCCGTCAGGCAAAATATTTCACATTCCCGCATTCCTCACGTTTCACTTGATTTATTCACGCAAATATGGTATCATATATTCATAAGCGGACAAACGCGCCGCCTGCGCCCAGATCAATACGTCAATATTAAAATTGATAAACCGGGATTTGCGGAGAAAAATGAGGTATGAAAAAAAGTATTATTATCGGTATAATCGTTATTGTTCTTCTTGTTTTATTCCTGCCGATTCCAAAAGGAACATGCGAAGACGGCGGCACAAGAGAATATTGCGCGCTTACTTACAAAATAGTTGTCTGGAATAAACTGCTTGCTGCAGTAAATGAGGGCGGTTCTGCCGGAGAAGTATACACATACCACAAAACTTCCGTTTTTTGGATTCCGGACAATTTCAAGAGTATAGATGAGCTTTGGAAAATCGAAAGTGGAAAGAACTGACTAATTCCAATTTGTAGGAATAAAGGCACTTCGTAAGCGTTCGGGACGAACGATTTGTCCGGGCGGCTCATGATTATTCGGCCAAACAATTCCGCACAACGTTTTAACAATAAGAAACGGTCCGGCATTTGCCGGGCCGTTTTTGCTTGTGCCGCGACTGCTTACCGTTAAGTTCTTTTCGTTTTTTCTTGACTTTGCGGGTCATTTAAGGTATGATGATATACAGTAATGTCAAAGATATCCAATGTCGGTACAGCGTGCCGGCGGAGGCTGTTATACACATACCGCAAACCGAACGGAGGTAAGTTCAATGGAAAGAAAAACGATAGACAGCGTTGCGGCGCTGGAAGAAGCGCTGGCGCGAGTCAAAGAAGCTCAGCGAAAATATGCCCTTTACACGCAGGAACAGGTGGACGCAATATTCAAGGCGGCGGCGATCGCCGCGAACAACGCGCGTCTGCCGCTTGCGAAAATGGCGGTGGCAGAGACCGGCATGGGCGTTGTGGAAGACAAGGTCATAAAAAACAACTACGCCGCCGAATATATCTACAACGCGTACAAAAACACCCGCACCTGCGGCGTCATAGAAGAAGACGCGGCGTACGGCACAAAAAAGATAGCCGAGCCGCTGGGCGTTATTGCCGCGGTCATACCCACCACGAACCCCACGTCCACGGCGATATTCAAATGCCTTTTGGCGCTGAAAACGCGCAACGCCATTATAATCTCTCCGCATCCGCGCGCAAAGGGCTGCACGGCCGAAGCGGCGCGGACGGTGCTTGAAGCCGCGGTCAAGGCGGGCGCGCCTGAAGGGATAATAGAATGGATAGACGTGCCGAGTCTTGAAATGACGAACCTGGTCATGAAAGAGTCCGATATCATACTCGCCACGGGCGGACCCGGTATGGTAAAAGCCGCGTATTCCAGCGGGAAGCCCGCGCTTGGCGTGGGCGCCGGAAACACCCCCGCCATAATAGACGAGACCGCTGACATTTTGCTCGCGGTGAGCTCGGTCATCCATTCCAAGACCTTTGACAACGGGATGATCTGCGCGTCCGAGCAATCGGTCATAGTCCACAAAAACGTTTACGCCAAAGTCAAGCGTGAATTTGCCGCGCGCGGCTGTTATTTTCTGAACGCCGCCGAGACCGAAAAGGTCCGCAAGACCATTCTGATCAACGGCGCGCTCAACGCAAAGATAGTCGGCCAGACCGCCCGCCGCATAGCGGAGCTTTCGGGCGTTGACGTCCCCGCGGGGACAAAAGTCCTTATAGGCGAAGTGGAAAGCGTTGACCTTTCGGAAGAATTCGCGCACGAAAAGCTTTCGCCGGTGCTTGCGATGTACAAGGCGAACGATATTTACGACGCCTTTGATAAAGCGGAACGCCTTATAGCGGACGGCGGTTACGGCCACACCTCTTCCATATTCCTCAACGCCGTGACCGAAAAAGAAAAGCTGGCGGCTTTTTCGGCGAGGATGAAGACCTGCCGCATACTCGTAAACACGCCTTCTTCGCACGGGGGCATAGGCGACCTGTACAATTTCAAGCTGGCGCCTTCGCTCACGCTGGGATGCGGTTCGTGGGGCGGAAATTCGGTTTCGGAAAACGTGGGAGTAAAACATCTGCTGAATATAAAAACGGTCGCCGAAAGAAGGGATAACATGCTGTGGTTCAGAGCCCCGGAAAAGATATATATCAAAAAAGGATGCCTGCCCGTTGCGCTTGACGAGCTCGGCGCCGTGATGGGCAAAAAGCGCGCGTTCATAGTAACAGACACCTTCCTTTACGAGCACGGCTGCACCGCGCCAGTCACAAACAAGCTGGACGAAATGGGGATCGCGCACGAAACGTTCTTTGACGTGGCGCCGGATCCCACGCTCGCCTGCGCCAAGGCCGGCGCCGAGCGTATGCGCCTGTTCAAGCCCGATTGCATCATAGCGCTGGGCGGCGGCTCCGCCATGGACGCCGGCAAGATAATGTGGGTGCTTTACGAACATCCCGAAGCCGATTTTGCCGATATGGCGATGCGGTTCATAGATATACGCAAGCGCGTATACACTTTCCCCAAAATGGGCGAAAAGGCGTATTTCATAGCTATACCCACGTCTGCCGGGACCGGTTCCGAAGTCACGCCGTTCGCCGTCATAACCGACGAGCGGACGGGCGTAAAATATCCGCTTGCCGATTACGAGCTTATGCCCGACATGGCTATAATAGATACCGATCTGCATATGTCGGCGCCCAAGGGGCTGACAGCGGCTTCGGGCATAGACGCCGTGTCGCACGCGCTCGAGGCGATAGCTTCGGTCATGGCGACCGACTATACCGACGGGCTTGCGATAAAGGCACTGCAGACGATATTTGAATATCTGCCGCGCGCCTACGAAAACGGTCAGACCGACATAACCGCGCGTGAAAAGATGGCGAACGCGGCCACCATGGCAGGTATGGCGTTTGCAAACGCGTTTTTGGGCGTGTGCCATTCCATGGCGCACAAGCTGGGCGCGTTCCACCATATAGCGCACGGCGTGGCGAACGCGCTGATGCTGGAAGAGGTGCTGCGTTTCAACGCCTCCGAAACTCCGGTCAAAATGGGCACTTTCAGCCAATACGACCATCCGCACACGCTGGAGCGCTACGCAATGGTCGCTGACGAGCTGAAGCTTGGGGGCGGCAGCGACGAAGAAAAGCTTGAAAAGCTGATATCCGCCGTAAACGCGCTGAAAACGCGCGTTGGGATAAAGCCCGCCATAAAGGATTACGTGCCGGATGAAGCGGACTTTCTGGCGCGGCTCGACGACATGGTCGAGCAGGCGTTCGACGATCAGTGCACCGGCGCCAACCCCAGGTATCCGCTGATGAGCGAAATAAAGCAAATGTACCTGAACGCATATTACGGCAAGGATCATTTCGGCGATCCCGAAATGCCCGGCGCAAGAAAAGCGCGCAAATGAAAGCCGAGGAGGTAAAGGCGATGAATTATGACGAAATAATTTCCGTAAGAAAGAACAAGACGATCTACCGCAGCGGCGATACCGTGCTGAAGGTTTTCGACGCTTCGTATTCCAAAGCCGACGTGCTGAACGAGGCGCTGAATCAGGCGCGCATAGAAGAGACCGGACTGAATATCCCCAAGATATTGGGCGTCACCATGACCGACGGGAAATGGACGATCATTTCGGAATACATCAAGGGCAAGACGCTCGCCGAGCTCATGGAGCTCCACCCGGAAAAGAAAGACGAATACCTTGAACGTTTCGTCGAACTTCAGCTTCTGATGCATTCCAAGACCTGCCGCGGACTGAACAAGCTGAAAGACAAAATGAACCGCAAGATAAGCGAGACAGACCTTTCGGCGACGGTACGGTACGATCTGCACACGCGGCTTGAAGGGATGCCCAAGCACAACAAGGTCTGCCACGGCGATTTCAACCCCTCCAACATCATAATAAGGGACGACGGCACTCCGTTCATACTCGACTGGTCGCACGCCACGCAGGGCAACGCGTCCGCAGACGCCGCACGCACTTATCTGCTGTTCTGGCTCAACGGCGACCCCGAAGGCGCCGAGAAATATCTTAATTTGTTCTGCGCGAAGAGCGACACCGCAAAGCAGTACGTTCAGAAATGGATCCCTATTGTCGCCGCTTCGCAAACGGTCAAGGGCAACGAAAACGAACGCGAATTCCTCAATTCCTGGATAGACGTAGTCGATTACGAATAAAGATCCCGAGTTTTTGTTTGGAGGTAAGATCATGAAAATCAAAAGTCTAATACGGTGCGCCGCGCTCGGCGCGCTGATGATATCCGCCATCCCGTATCAGATCAAAAAGGACAAAGAGACCGGCGGCGTCTATGCCCGCAGTCTGCTTTGGGCCTGGAAAAAAGTCCCGCGCGGCGAAGGCGAAGAAAAAGACCGCTATTTCTTTTCGATCCCCGCTTCCGCTCTGGACGACGTGGCCCGGACTGCCGCGGATGCGAGCGAGTCAGCCCCGGAAGACCAATAACAAAAATCGCCCGAAATATATTTTTCGGGCGATTTTTTTACGCTGTGCGGTCAAAGCACGATATTGGTTATCATGTAATTGAGGTATTCCTTCAGCGCCTGACGGTCGGCGACCATGCGGCGCATATCGTAAAGGCGGTTGGGCGGTATAAGGTCCTCTTCTTCTTTTGTGAGCTGGTTTTTCATCATTTTGTCGAGATACAGCGCTTCGTGGATATCCATTGTCTCTATGGCGCTGCCGCGCAGACACACCACGCGTTTCATCTGACCGCTGACAAGCGATTCGACAGCGGCGCAGCCCATCTGAGTGGCGAGCACTCTGTCGCGCAAGGTGGGCGAACCGCCGCGCTGGATATGCGCCGGGCGCACAAAGCGCGTCTCGATACCGGTCTTTTCGTGTATATCGTCGCAAAGGTGTTCGCAGTAATCCTTGCCCACGCCTTCGCTGGTGATAATTATGAAATTGCGTTTGCCGTTTTTGCGGGCGGTGATCATTTTTGTATAGAGCTTGTCGAAATCGGTGGGCATTTCAGGTATGACCGCGCACACGGCGCCTACGGCTATTGCGGTATTCAACGCTATATCGCCGGATTCGCGCCCCATGACTTCCACAACGTTGCAGCGCGAATGCGATTCGCCGGTGTCGCGCAGTTTGTCGACGAGATCGACCACCGTGTTCATGGCGGTATCGTACCCGATCGTGGCGTCGGTGGAAGCGACGTCGTTATCTATGGTGCCGGGGATCCCTATGCAGGGGACGCCCGCGTCTGTCAGTTCCACGGCGCCGCGGAAGGTCCCGTCGCCGCCTATGGTGACTATTCCGTCCAGGCCGAACTTGCGGCAGGTCTCCACCGCCTTGTCTATACCTATTTTGGTTTTGAATTCCTCGCTGCGGGCGGTGTAAAGCATGGTGCCGCCGCGATTGATGATATACGAAACGTCGCGCTCGCCGAGCTGTTCCATTTCGCCTTTTATAAGCCCGCGGTAGCCGTTGTAGATGCCGAACACTTCTATTCCTTTGAGCAGCGCAAGCCGCGTGACGGCGCGCACCGCCGCGTTCATCCCGGGCGCGTCGCCGCCGGAAGTGAGAACGCCGATCCTGTTGAATCTGCCCATGGCAAAAGCTCCTTTCGGAAAATTCCGTTTACATTGTAATTATAGCACATAAATCGCATTTGTCAATCGAATTTTGCCGCCGCCACTTGACATTTGGCGCATATGATGATAAAATCATATCATCAATCAACAGGAGGAAAAATCATGGATATCAAAGCAATCATCGAAAAGATCGTCAACAAACTCAAGGGCAGCCCCGATATGCTGGGCAGCTTCAAATCCGACCCTGTCGGCACCGTTAAAGGTCTCGTCGGCGGGCTGGACGACAGCACCGCTTCCAAAGTGGCCGAAGGCGTTAGCGCAGAACTCGACGCGGAAGGCATCGCCGATAAAGCCAAAGGCGTACTCGGCACCATAAAAGGCATTTTCGGTAAATAAAATTCAGACAAAACAAAAATCAGCAAAGGAGACAACACCGGTATGAAATGTATCAAATGCGGCAAAGACCTTGCCGAAGGCGCAAAGTTCTGCCTGAACTGCGGCGCCAAGGTCGTCGACCTTGCGGCGATCCGATCCGAAATACCCGCTGAAGCCCCGAAAGCAGAGATCCCCGAAGTACCCAACACAGTAATCCCGGAAGAGATACCCAACGCAGAGATCCCCGAAGCTCCCAAAGCGGCGTTTTGCCCCAAATGCGGCACGCCTTTGGCTCCCGGTCAGAAATTCTGCCTTAAATGCGGCGCGTCCGCTGACGGCGCCGCCAAAGCGCCCCGCAGCGCCGGCAACGGCATAAACAAAAAATGGTTCATCATAGGCGGCTGCGCGCTGCTCGCCGTAATACTCGCCGTGGTGCTCATCGTAGTTATCGCCGGCGGCGGTGTCGGCAAAAACGGCGCCTCCTCTCCCGAAGCTGTAGGAAAGGCCTGCTTTAACACTCAGCTCGACGGCGACGTAGAGGGCTATTACGGGCTCTTCTGCACTCCCATACTCAGAGATCAGAGCGACATGGACGAAGACGCCACCCGCGAAGACATGATCAAATATCTCGCCGAGAAGAATGCTTCTATGAGCAGCATATCCGAAATGCTTAAATACGGCGTAAGCGTCGACATCAAAGACGTCGAAGCCGAGACCGGCTACGAGATTTCGAGCCACATGTTCTATAACTTCACCGAAGAAGAAAGGGCAAAAGTTGAAGACACCGCAAAAGTTGTAGTCACTATGGAATACAGCATGAGCGGCTTTTCGCAGACCGACACCCAAACAGTCTATTGCGTAAAGATGGACGGAAAGTGGTTCCTTTTGGACGACTGACGCAAACAAAACGAATAACGGGCGAAGAGTTCAGCTCTTCGCCCGCTTTTTTGCTTGCTTTTATTGGCCGTTCAAATATTCGGTGTATTCTTCCAGGCACATATTCTTTTCGTGCATTTGCGTAGCGGCTTCCCTGCCCACAAAACGGAAATGCCATGGTTCCCATTTAACGCCCGTTATCTCTTCCTTATCTGCGGGGTAGCGTAGGATGAACCCGAACCGCCAGCAGTTTTCGGCAAGCCATTGGCCCGCCTTGGTGCTGCCGAATTTTTGCTGCGCCGAAGAGAGGTTGTGCATATCGCAGCACAGGCCGGACTGATGCTCGCTGCAGCCGGGTTTCATGGAATAGGTGAGCACCACCTGTTCCGCCTGTTCGCGCGTGAGCTTGGAATTCTTGCTCATTTCTTTTTCCACGTACGAATTGAAAAGCGATTTCTGATACGAAGCCGAACGGTATGCGCTGGTGATGGTGACATCGGTTATCCCGTTTGCCGCGGCTTCTTTCATCAGCGCTTCGAGCGCCATCGCGGCGGTCTTTACCAGCTTTTGCCCGTCCCTGCCGTCCTTGCGAGTATATGCCGAAACGACCAGATCCGACGGCACGTAATCCATAGCGAGCGGATGCGTAAGGTTGACCAGAGTCAGGTATCCGTCGCCGGGTTCGATATATTTCAAATACCCGGAAATATCCACGGCGTATTGTTTGCCCGCGCGTTTTTCGTAATCGCTAAGATCCGACGGCTGAACGGGCGGATCGTCGGCGTGTGGCTTTTCTTTGCCGGTGTAGCACGGATCGAGGAATTCTTCGGGAATATACTTGAGAACGGTCTTTAACAGATTGGCTTTGCTGAATTTTCCGCCCACGAGCGTGGTGCTGTGGTTTTTTTCGCGGTTGACGACCTGGTGCTTTTTGGCGAGTTCCTCGGTGTAATCGTTCAACACGTACAGCTTATAGTTGCGGTGGCCGGTGTCGCTGCTGTTGAGACCGCTGCTCGGTTTTGTGTAGTGAGTGACGACGGGAGTGAACTCCACGCCCGTAACGTACGTCTTGCCTGTGGAAGCGCTTTTTACAATATCGAAATCGAGCATTCCGCCCAGCATATTGTCGGCGTTGAGCATGCCCGAAATAAAGTTGCCCAGCGAATACACGAGCAGCGTCTTATGCCCGTCCTTGCCGGTGCGCCAGCCCATTTCCTGCAGGCAGTGCGGATGCATACCCACAATGACGTCGACGCCCAGGTCGATCATTTGCTGAGCGTAATTGCGCTGGCTGCTCGTGGTCGAATAGCTGTCTTCGCTTCCCCAATGGGCGGAAACTATGACTATGTCGGCCATTTGCTTTGCCTTGGGGATCTGACGTTTGAGTATCTTTTCGGAAAAATACGGTATGGCGGTCTTGGAAGAGCTTGACAGTTTTATACCGTTGGTGTATTCGGTATACGCGAGCAGGGCGATCTTTATGCCGTTGCGTTCAATGACGACGATGTTATCGAGATCGGCGTCGTCCTTGTAATAGCCGATAACGGTCTTGCCGCGCTGTGTGAAGAAATTATAGCAGTTGATAAGATACCTGTCGTCTTTGGAATCGAGCATATGGTTGTGCGCCACGTTCATAATGTCGAAACCGAGCTTTACCAGGTATTCGCCCGCCGCTTCGGGCGTGTTGAAGGTGGGGTAACCGCTTATCTTGTTCTGATTGCCGCCTATAAGCGTTTCGACGTTAATGTACGCGAGATCGGCCGCGGCAATATGAGCGGCCACGTTTTCGTATATAGCGGAAAAATCGTATTTAGCCGTGCCGAGCGAACTGTAATCCGGGCTCTTGCCGGCTTTTTTGGCGGCAAGCTCGAGCGCGTCGTAATAGACCGAAGGATGAATTATATTGTCCGGGCAGGCGAGAAAATGCACTACCCTGTCTTCGGTAAGCGCAGGCACGGACGTTTCTTCCGAGCTTTCTTCAACAGGCGCCGAGCTTTCTTCGGCGGGTTCGGAGCTTTCTTCTTCGACCGGTGCGGACGAGCTTTCTTCGGGTATAAAGGCGCTGCTTTCCGGCGGGAGCGTTTCATCCGAAGACTCCGGTTCGCCCGAAGACGCGATATCGGGGGAAGACGGTCCTTCTTCCGAGCCGGAAGGCGACTCGCTCTGGTGCTGTATATCTTCGGAAGTGAGCTCGTCGCCGCTGGCGGGCTCGGCTTTGTCCTTGCCGAACGCGAGCGAGACAACGAGCAGCAGCACTATGGCGAGCGCTGCGAAAACGGTAAGTATCAACGAACTTTTTTTCATATTTGCTCCTTATTTGACCGGATACCCAGCGTATTCGACCGCGGCACGCGCGAGTATGAGTGTAGGGTCGGTGAAATTGCCTTTTAAGCCGTACTGTTCCGCCGCGAGCGGAAGCTCGGTACAGCCGAGTATGACTGATTCCGCGCCTTTTTCGACGAACGAATCTATGCCTTGCTGAAGCGAAGTTATATTGTATTGCGTTTGCCCGGCTTTTATGCCTTTGTAGATGACATCCATCACTTCACGCTGGAGCGCGGGATCCGGGAGCATGAGCTGTATCCCGAGCTTTTCACATTCGCCTGCATAGACGCCTGCCCTAACGGTACCGTCTACCGCAAGCAGCACCGCGCGCGTGACGCCGCGGCTCTTTAGATATTCGGCCGTAAGCTCGACCATATTGAGTATGGGGATATCCACGCGTTCGCGGATCTGATCTATAAAGCAATGCGCGGCGTTGCAGGGCATTACCAAAACGTCGGCGCCGGCGTTTTGCAGAAGGCGCGCGGAACGGGCGATGCTTTCCACAGGCGACGCTCCGCCGCCGAGAATGAACCCGGTGCGGTCGGGTATGGAAGGGTCGTTATCGACAATAATATGTATGTGATCCGCGTCAGTCGCTGCAGAAGTGGAACGGATCAGTTTGGAAAAAAGATCCGCCGTGGCAAGCGGACCCATACCGCCTATTATTCCAATGGTCTTTTTTATCATAAAATGCGCTCCGTATATACGAATTCATTATATTATAACGCATTCGGCGGCGGATGTCAATAACGAGGGCCTCGCTTTTTTGTGAACGCGTTATTATTGTTGACAACGGGCGCGGAGGGTGATATAATCAATTTATAAATATCCAAAGGATAAGACGTTATGCAAAAAAAGCACGCTTTAAGTGAATATATAGCCGCGCTTGCGGAACGCGGGCTGCTGTTGGCAGCAGACCCCGCGTGCGACGCCGGACGTGAGGTCGTCGGGCTTACCTTTGACGACCGCGAATCCGCCGAAGGCACGCTTTTCATTTGCAAGGGAGCGCGTTTCAAGCCGGAATACCTGCTTTCCGCAACGGAAAAAGGCGCGTTCGCCTACGTTTCGGAGCGCTCATACGAAAATGTCCCCGGCTGCATAATGGTCAGCGATATCCGCAAAGCCATGGCTTATCTGGCGCAGCTTTTTACAGATAACGCCGCGTCGCGGCTGAAACTGGTGGGCATTACCGGCACCAAGGGCAAATCCACCACCGCGTTTTTTGTAAAGAGCATACTCGACGCCGCTTCCGGCGGAAAGTGCGGAATGGTATCCACAGTTATGAATTATGACGGTTCCTCCGCGACTGAAGCCGAGCTTTCCACGCCGGAATCCGTGACGCTTTACAAATATTTTGCAAAAGCGCTGCAAAACGGAATGGAATATTTTGTTACCGAAATGTCTTCGCAGGCGCTGAAATACGACCGCGTGTTGGGAGTCGAACCGTCGGTGGGCTGCTTTACCAACATAGGGCGCGACCATATCAGCCCTTCCGAGCACGCCGATTTTGAAGATTATTTCGGTTCCAAGCTCAAAATTTTCGACTTATGCAGGGTCGCCGTCATAAATTCCGGCATGGATCATTTCGAGCGGGCGTACGGATACGCGCGTGAAAAATGCGAAAAGGTATACACTTTCGGTTTTAAAGCCGCCGACGACATTTGCTGCGAAAACGTGGCTTCTGCGCCGGAAGGAACGCGTTTCAGGGTGCGCGGTCCGTATTTTGAATGCGGATTCACCACGCGTATGCGCGGGGATTTCAACGTGGAAAACGCTCTTGGCGCAATAGCCGTGTGCGCAGCGCTCGGCATAGACGCGGAAAATATAAAAGCAGGCGTGGCGGCGACTTCGGTCCCCGGCAGGATGGAAACGTTTGAAAGCGAAGACGGCGACGTAAAAGTCATTGTCGACTACGCTCATAACGGGATGAGTCTTGACGCACTGCTCGGCGCGGTGAAACGCGAATTTCCCGGCGTCCCGGTAGTGACGGTGTTCGGTTGTCCCGGCGGCAAGGCCCCCGCGCGCCGGCGCGAGATGGGCGAAATTTCCGCAAAACAGAGCGCGCTGACCGTGATAACCGAAGACGACGAAGGCGACGAGCCGCTTATGGATATCTGCGGCGAAATAGCCCGCTACGTCGCACAAAACGGCGGTAAATATATAATAATCCCCAACCGCGAACAGGCGGTGCGGTTCGCCGTGAATTACGGCGACGGTCCAAAAACGGTAGTGCTCGCCGGTAAGGGACGCGAAACGCATCAGCGCCGCAAGGGCGGCAGCATAAAAGTGCCCACGGACGCGGAACACGCGTTGAAATATCTTGCCGAATACGACGCCGCGCACAAAACGGCAAAGGTTTAGAGGTGCAGCATGGAAGATTTCAGAGCTATAATACTCGGCGGCGACGAAAACGCCTACGGCGTGGCACGTCTGTTTTACGAACTCAACGGCGAAAAGCCGCTTGTGCTCTGCACGCGCAGTCTGCCTTCTACCGAAGGCAGCGCCATACTTGAAACCGCCGTCATACCCGGTCTGGACACACCGGAAGTCTTTGCCGCCAAAGTCCCCGCGCTTTCGGAACGCGAACGCAGCGCACACGGCAGGGTGTTCCTTATCCCCTGCGCCGATTATTACACCGCGCTGTGCATTGAGTTTGCCGATCTGCTTTCGGGCCTGACCGAAAACAGATTCATAAGCAAAGAACTTTACGAAAAGCTCGAGACCAAGGACAAATTCGCGTCGCTCTGCGCCGAATACGGACTCAGGCATCCGCGCACCGTGACCGTGGAGCCCGCCGAACGCGAATCCGCCGCGGAAACGTTCGGGTTCGGTTTTCCGCTGGTGTTAAAGCCCGAAAACAGCAACGCCTACGATTATCTGCACTGCTCTTTTGAAGGCAAAAAGAAGGTATATTACATAAAAGACCGCGATGAATATCTGCGCACCGTGCGCGCCATGACCGCCGCCGGCTACAACGGCAAGCTCGTGGCGCAGGAATACATACCCGGCGGAGACGGCGCGCTGTTCGTTATGAACTGCTATTCCGGCCCCGACGGCAAGGTGCGTCTGATGAGTCTGGGCAGAGCGGTGCTTGAAGAATGCGCTCCGGGGATGCGCGGCAACTACGCCGCCGTGATCACCGGATCCGACGATGCACTTTACGCCTGCATAAAAGATTTTCTGGAATCACTGCACTATGTGGGCTTTGCGAATTTCGATATGAAATACGACGCCCGCACAAACGAATACGTCGTGTTCGAGATCAATCTTCGCCCCGGCAGAAGCAGTTTTTACGTCCGCGCCGGCGGACTGAACATGATGCGCGCGGTGGCGGAAGCGCCGGAAAGCACGGTCTACGGAAAAGACGCCGCGCTGTGGTCGGCGGTGCCTAAACGAGTGATCAAAAAATACTGCGGCGACGCAAAGCTACGGAGCGAAGCGCTTGCGCTGTGGAAAGATCCGGGCGTGTGCCGCACGCTCTTTGAAAAGCGCGAAAAGTCGAAAAAGATCAGGCTGTACGCGCTCAAACGCTACTGGTATTCGGTAAAGACCTTTAAAACGTATTATAAAGGAAAAAACGGAAGCGAATGAGCTTCCGTTTTTACTTATTATGTCGTTTTATTTCTTACGCTTTTTGCGCAGGTAAAGCGCGGCGGCGGTTATTGCCGCGACTGCTCCCGCGGCGAGCGCCAAAGCAACACCGAGCGGGAATTCGGACGGCTGCCCGTCCGGCGCGGGCGCGCTCTGTTCGGCGGAGGGATCCCCGGCGGGCGCGGAAGTTTCGGCAGACGGATCGCCCACCGTTACATTAACGGCGCAGGAAAACTTTTCGCCGAACTTGCTTGTGAATTCCACGGTTATTATATCTTCGCCCTCGTAATCGGTCTCCGGCGTGTAAAGCACGCGCAAATTGCTCGCGAGCAGCTGGCACTTGCCGTGCAGCGCGGTCGCCGTTGCCGAAAGGTGCGGCGTGTAAAGATCGCCGCTGAATTCAAGATCTACGGGAACGCGTTTTTTGTTTTTTTCAACGCGCACGTCTTCCGCCGTGACTTTAGGGGCGCTGAGCTCGGCTTGCTTTTTGATATAGCGGTAAGTCAGCGTGTAAAGGTATTTCATATACGGGTCGTCGGACGAATAAAAGCTGTATATCGTACCGGGACCGGCGCCCTGATAAAACGTCTGCACGGCGTTGACGTATCCGGTCTTTAAGCCGTAATAGAGGTAGTTTTCGTATATTTCGCCGTATTTTTTGATATTTTCGGCGGTGCGGAAATTGTGCGGCTCGGCGGTCTCGATCTCTACGCCCAGACCGTATTGCGCTATGGTCTGCGCGAACTCGCCCAGCATGGGCGTTTTCACGTATTCGAGCCGGAACACCAGGTTCGGCTGCATCACCGCGCCGTCAAAGCCGTATTCGCGCCATTTGTCGAACCCCACAGAAAGGTAGAACGGATCGTATATTATCTTTGCCGAAGGACGTATCTTGCGTATAGCGTCTATCGCACCGGACGTAAATTCGTATTCATCGGGAGAATCATACCCCGCTATCTCTTCGCGATACCAGTAAAACCCGGCGAGCTCTGTATTTTGGTAATTTGCGCGGTCGAACAGCGAGCACACTTTTTGTACGTACCATTTTACCGCTTCTATGCGCTCGGCGGCGGTGCGGGTGTATTCGGCTTCGCCGTCGCCGTCTATGTCGCCGAACGCCTTTTCCTGCGCAAGCGGATACGGTATAGTAAGCAGGACCTTGACTTTGCCGCTTATTCCGAGCGCCGCGTTGCGGCGGGCCGCCGCTTGATCGAGCGCAGCGAGATTGTATTGCGTGTGGAAGGTGCGGCTTATGTAAAGTTCCCAGTCGCTCATAACGGCGCCGGGCTTGCCTGACGTCTTTGTGAGCCGCCCGCCGGAAGGATAATCGGTATGGCAGGGGACGAATGCCACGGTGTCGAACATCGTATCCGCGATCTCGCCCTTCTGCACATAAGCTATATAAGGAAGCAGCTCGTCGGCGGTGTTGTCGGCGACCGCCTGATCTGCGTAATATCCGTCGTAAATCTTGATAATGGAAGATATCCCGCCGAGCTCTTCACTCCCCTGCAAAAGGTAACCGGGGATCTCCGGCGCGGAATACGCGGGCAGATCCGACGCTCCGGCGGTGTTTTCCGACCCGAAGACGGTGATCTCGTCGCACCAGACGAAAACGCCGCATTCGAATTCGACCTTGGCGTATCTCGCACGGTAGGGCACTTCAGTTTGCGGCGAGTATTCGCGCTTGACCGGTTCTGCGGAATAGCCGCCGGTGCGGTATTCGTGCACGCAGACGTAGTGTTCGCCGTCGGCGGAAAGCCAAAGCTTTAAATAAGCCGGCTCGTAGATACCGCTGCCGTAATGCAGAAAGCTGCCGCCGTAGCCGGAAATGCAGACCTCTTTGCCGAAATCGAAGCAGATCAGGCGCGAAACGCTGCGGAACGCCTTGTAATAGCGTGCGTCCTTTACGTCCGCGGCCGCGTATTTTCCGTCTGTAAGGCAGCCGTCGTCTACGTCGAACGCCGTGCCGTTTTCGGTATAATTGCGGTAGGAATATTCGGTCGGGGCGCCGAATTCGACGGTGTACGGCATATCCTTTGCCAGATTCCGGGCGCCTTCGGCGGCGCGTGTATCAAAGCTTGATATCATGATAATCAGTCCCAAAAATAATGCAGTAAGTTTATTTTTCATTTGCGTGTACCAGCGAATTCCATTTGATTTTGAGCATACGCGCTATGAGCTCGTGGCCGTAGGCGTTGGGATGCGGATCGAGATCGATCGGTTTGCCTATGGCGAACTCGGTCTGAGCGTTTAGCAGATCTTTGCTCGATCTTTCGAATTCCGTATAGACGTCCAGCACCTCGCAGCCGTATTCTTCCGCCGTGACGGTTATCACGCGGTTGAGACTGCGGACGAATTCGTCGAGCAGCGCCGAGACGTCCTTGTGGAATATACCGGGAATGTCTATGCTCATACCTTTGTATGGGTTATACACCGTCTGTATAACAATGAACGCGTGCGGCGCTTTTTCGCGCAGCGTTTTCAGCACGGCGGGAAGCTCGGTCTTGGTCTTTTCTATTCCCTTTTTCACCTGCGCGCGGAGCAGATCGTCATCGAGCGCCTCGCGAAGCGCGGCGAAGAAACGGTCCACCCGGTCTTTATCGCCCAACCCCACCAGCGTCTTGGCGTATTCGGCAAAGATCCCCACGCCGAAATCGGCGTAAAGCGGCAAAAAGCGTTCCGCTGCGGCGTTAAGCACGTTGTTGCCGCCTATTGAAACGGTAACAAGATCGGCGTCGCTTATATCTATTCCGCGCAGGACTCTGAGCAGATCACCGGTCTCGTGCCCTTTTACGGCGTAGTTGCGGTAATCGCAGCCGCTGCCGCACATGGCGGCGAAAAGCGCGCCGTAGCATTTGCGTTTGGGATCGTTGAGCGCGTAACCAGAAGCGATAGAATCCCCCAGTGCCACATACACGAAACTTTCGCCGGGCAGATATACCGGCTCCGCCTGCGGATCGTAACCTATGGGATATTTCTGTTCGAGGTCTTCTTTGCTGATCTCGGGCAGCGAAATGTCGCTGATACGGACGTTTGAGCTTTCTTCGGCGGTCTCTTCGGAGGTCTCTTCGGCGGAAAGCTCATAAGATATATCCGCGGAAAGAAGCTCGCGTACCGGTTCGCCGCCTTCGGATGAGCACGAGCAAAGCGCACATGCCGTCAGAAGGAGCGCGCAGAGCGCAGATAATGCTTTTTTCATAAAACCGTTCCTTTTACGGGGCTTTGCCCGTCAGTTGCCGCGTTTTATCTTGGCGGACGTGGTCTTTTTGAATTCGGTGTCGCGCACGGCGAAATCCTTTATCACCTTATGGTTTGGCTGGCCTTCGTTGTAGCGGTCTATGACTTCCTTCACCGCGGCGCCGATATCGGTGATTCCGTGTTCCTTTGCGTATTTCAGATCCGGGAATATTTCGGCTCCTACGACGTGTTCGCCGTTGGGCCGCACGAATTCGCGCACCACTATTTCCGCAAGCAGGTCCGACATACGGTGGAGCTTATATTCGAGTTCTTCGGGATACACGTTCTTGCCGTTGGGAAGTATGATTATGTTTTTGAGTCTGCCCGTCACGCACAGACGGTCGTCCTTGTAAAGACTGCCAATATCACCTGTGTGGAACCAGCCGTCTTCGTCGAACACCTGAGCGGTGCGCTCGGGGTCTTTGTAATAGCCCATCATGACGTTGGGCGCCTTGACGCAGATCTCGCCTTCGCCGTTTTCGTTGGGAGAATCGATCCTGACCTTGACGCCGGGCATAAGAGTGCCTACCGAGCGGTAATCGTGGAATTCGGGCCGAGTGATGGTTATGATGGGGGCACATTCCGTGATCCCGTAGCCGGTACAGATGGTGATCCCTATGGAATAGAAGAATTCCGCGATCTCGGGCGCGAGCGGCGCGCCGCCGCAGATGATCTCGAGCAGTCTGCCGCCAAACGTTTCGTGGATCTCGGAAAACAGTCTTCCGCGCAGATCTATGCCCATTTTGAGCAGAAAATCTGAAACCTTTATTGCCGCTTTTACCCTTTTGGCCTTGCCCTGATCTTCGATCTTTTCCCAAATGGAACGGTACATTTTTTCCACAAACAGAGGGACGAGCTGAACGTCGGTGGGGCGGTATTCCTTGAAATTCGGCATAAGCGTGCGCAGGTTTTCGTTTATGTGGTTGGTATTGCCGGAATGGAACATCCCCAAAAGGCCGCAGGTGGATTCCAGGGTGTGATAATACGGCAGGACCGAAATGCACGAATACGTGACGTGCATGATATCCGGGGAATGCGAAACGACGTAGCAGATCTGCCGCTGGTTGAGCATGACGCCCTTTGCCTTGCCTGTCGTCCCGGAGGTGAACACCAGCTCCGAAAGGCGTTCGGTATCGGGGACGATATCCGTGTAACGCGTGTCTCCGGCGAGGTAGAGCTCGCGCCCTTTTTCGAGCACGTCGGAAAGCGAGATATGTCTTTCGTCGCGCGTTACCGGCTCTTCCATGCAGATATAGAGCTTTACGCCGGGAAGCGCGGGCTCGAGCGAGTTTATCTTTTTTTCCGCCGATTTGGCGTATATTATGACGGTGGAATCGGAATAATTGAATATATATTCCAGATCCTCTTCGGCAAGCATATTGTCCGTAGGGACAGCGACTCCGGCCGAAGCCATGACCGCGTAGAAAGAAAGCGCCCATTCATAACAGTTGTTGCCTATTATGACTATGTGTTCTTTTTCTATGCCGTATTCGCAAAGCCCGGTGCCGAGCGAGTTCACTTCGGTCTTGAATTCGTTGAAAGTCACCGAGACCGGAACGCCGCCGCGCTTGAATTTCCAGGCCGGTTTATCGCCGTACTTGGCGACGCAGACGTCTATGAGTTCACGCACGGAACCGACGTACGGGCAGCAGTTGTAATACGGATAATCTTTTTTGCGGTTACGGAACCGTTTGAATTTGAGCTCTTTCTGTGCCATTGGGGTCACCTCTTGCGAAATATAATGAGAAAAGCAATATTTTCTCATTTATATTATATCATTCGGCGGCCAAAAAATCAATACCGTTTTGTCACGCACAGCCGTGCGTGAATATGCTGGATCGAGGTGGTCTTATTATGCCCGGCGATATGATACGCGCCGCTCTGCTGATGCCCGACCGCGTTTCGCCGTCGGCGGTCGCGTTCGACGGAGAATATTTTTATGCGGTGAACGGGATCGATCCGTACGTTTTTGTCTTTACGCGTGAAGGGATGTTTTTGCGGCGATGCCGTACCGTGCGCCCGTACCGCACGGCGCGATATGACTCCGAAACGGATTCGTTTTGCTGCGTCGGCAGCGGCTGCGCGGGAAAGATATACTATCTGAACGGCCGTTTTGAAGAGACGGCGTACGCGGCGCCGGAACATATCCCCTGCGGAGGCGACGGCTACGTTTGCGACGCGTTCCTGAGCGGGAACGGCGATATCCTGAACGTGGCGCACCGCAGGTCGCTTGACGTTTTTACACGCGGAGGCGATTATTTGCTTACCATGGAACGCGCACGCGCGGGGCGTGAGTTTTTGCTTTGGGCGCAGAACGGCGAAGAACGGGCGACCGTGTACGAAGAAGACGGCGAGTGCTTTATTTCTGTCGGGGGCGCGACGCGCGGCACGGGGAGCTGCGTACGGCCCGATTCGCTGTTTGAATACGGCGGAGTTCTGTACGGCGCGTTCACGCAAGGTTATATATACACGTCCGTTTCGCCGCTTTCGGATGAGCCGGGGGCGGAAAAAACTTACGGTTTGCAAAATTGCAGCGGAAAAACGCCCGGGCTCCGGCGTATATGAGAATAAAGGGGAAAATATAGCAAATGACTGTTGCATTCCCGCAGAAAGTATGGTAAAATCATAAAAAAGACGTGAAAGCGAGGAACCGGTATGAAATACGAAAACGTTTTTCTTTCGGCGTCGGCTTCAAAAGAAGCGGACGGCAGAGCGGCAAGTTACGGTGTCACATCTTTTATGCTCATGGGCAACGCGGGGCGCGAGCTGCTGCGTTATATCGACGAATACGGCGCTGATACTTCTTCTGTTATAATAATGTGCGGCAGAGGCGGGAACGGCGGAAACGGGTATTCGCTTGCCTGCTGTATGCGCGACCGCGGCATAAACGTCCGCGTTGTCTGCACCGCCTCGCCCAAAAATCCGGATTCCATAGCGTATATGGAACGTTTCCTCAGCAGCGGCGGCGAGATAATAAAATTCGACGACGACAGCGATACCGTTTTTTCGCTTTTCACCAAAGCCACGCTCGTGGTGGATTCGTTCCACGGCGCGGCGTTCGACGGTGAGCTGAGGGGCGACGAGCTGAAAATGGTCGAATGGTGCAATTCCAGCACCGCTTCTATACTCGCGGTCGATATCCCCACCGGCGTCAGCGCCGACGGAAGAGTTCTGCCCAACAGCGTGGACGCCGATTTTACGGTCACTTTCACGGCGCACAAAGCCGCGACCGTTTCGTACCCCGCGCTGGAATACTGCGGCAAGGTTTACGTTGCGGACATAGGAGTCCCCGACGAAGCCCTTAAAACCGTGCGCCCCACGGGCTTTATTATAGACGAAAGCATTTTATCGTATCTTCCCGAACGCGCCGCCAACACCAACAAAGGCAGCTTCGGCACGCTGCTTGCGTTCGTCGGCAGCAGGAATATGCCGGGCGCGGCGTATCTTGCGTCGCTCGGCGCGCTGCGCAGCGGCGTGGGCCTTTTGAAAGTCACTTCCGACCCGGACACGCTGGCGGTACTGAAAAATCGCCTTGCGGAGCCCGTGTTCGTCCCGCTCGCCGAAGAAGAGATCGACCGTCAGAAATATTCCGCGCTGCTCGCCGGGTGCGGGCTGGGGCGCGAAAACGACGACGTGCTCGGCGCTCTTTTGAAAAGGCAGAATCAGGTGACCATTGTAGACGCCGACGGCATAAACTATCTCGCCTCGCATATAAATGTACTGATGGAAATGCAGGGCGATATAATCCTTACGCCGCATCCGGGCGAAATGGCGCGCCTTATGGACGCGGATCCGGAATACGTATACAGCAACCGTATAGAATGCGCGCGCGCGTTCGCCATGGAATACTGCTGCGTGGTGGTGCTGAAAGGCGCAAACACCGTTATAGCTTCGCCTAACGGCGATATCTTTGTGAACACCACGGGCAGTTCGGCGCTTTCAAAAGGCGGCAGCGGCGACGTGCTCGCCGGAGTCATAGCTTCGCTCGCCGCGCAGGGAGTAACTCCGCTTAAAGCTGCGTGCATCGGCGTTTACGTCCACGGCAGAGCAGGCGACGAGCTTGTCAGCGAATACGGCACGCGCGGGCTGCTCCCGCACGATCTTCCCAAACGCATAGGCAAGCTGCTGAGTTAGGTCCGAAAAACAGCCCGCATTTCCGAAAATACATTTTTTCGGGAGTGCTTTGAATGAAAAAAACGTTATCACTGTGTTTAGCCGTAACGCTTGTCCTTTTGCTTTCCGCCTGCGGCGGCAAGACCGACTGCGTCCAAAAAATAAAAGCCGCCTTTACGGCGCCGTTTGATTATTCGGTGCGCACGGCGTCTTTCGGGTTCGAATACACAAAAACGCCCGAAGGCGCGGTCATGGTGCTCGATTCGCCGGACACTCTGAAAGGGCTTACGGTGACCAGGACTCCGTCCGGCGTGACGGCTTCGTACGACGGGATAGTTGTCACTCTGCCCGAAAGCACCGTACAAAAGCTCACTTCGCTCGACGCGCTGGCAGACAAAGTCTGTTCCGCCATAGACGCAGGCGAATATACGCTTAGTACCGAAAACGGCGTGACTTCGCTTGCGTTCGCGAGCGGCGATACGGTCTACACCGTCTGCTGCGACGAAAACGGAACGCTCACCGGGGCAAAGGTCGGCGAAAACGGCAAGACTTACGAATTCACCTTTATAAATTGATCATAATTATCAGGAAGTAATATATCATGTCGGAAAAACGCGCGGAGGCAGTGATCTGCACCGAAAATCTGCGTAAAAACTACAACTTTATAAAAGAGCTCGTTTCGCCTGCAAAGGTGATATCGGTAGTGAAAGCCGAAGCGTACGGGCACGGCGCCGCCGAGGTCTGCCGCATACTCCAAAGCGAAGGGTGCGGGATCTTTGCCGTTGCCACCGCTGACGAAGGAATGGCGCTGAGGAACGCCGGCATAAACGCGGATATCCTTATACTCGGGGTGACTCCGGTGTCGCAGGTGAACGTGCTCGCCGAAAATGCCTTTATACAAACCGTGAATTCACGCGAATACGCGCACGCGCTGAGCGCAGCGAACACCGGCGCGCCTGTGCGCATACACGTTAAAGTAGATACCGGGATGTCGCGCCTGGGCATTTACTGCCATTCGGCGGAAGACGTTTCCCGCTCCGCCGACGACGTGGAACACATCCATTCCCTGCCGGCTCTGCACGCTGAAGGGATCTTTACGCACTTTGCCTGCTCGGACGAACCGGACGGCGAAGAAATGACGCAGCGGCAGTTCGGCGCCTTTTTCGCGCTGTGCGGCGAATGCGAACGCCGCGGAGTACGTCTTGGGCTTAGGCATTGCTGCAATTCCGCCGCCATACTCAAATATCCGCAGATGCGGCTCGACGCGGTACGCGCCGGCATACTGCTGTACGGGCTTTCGCCCGACGGCAAGCCCGAACCGCGATTGTCGCCCGTTATGCGCGTACTTTCGCGCGTTTCGCAGGTGACTCATCTGAAAAAAGGCGATACCGTCAGTTACGGAGCCGCTTTCACCGCCGACCGCGACATGAGCATTGCCACGGTTTCGATCGGCTACGCCGACGGGATCCCGCGCTTGCTTTCCGGCAAGGCGGACCTGATGATCCGCGGCAGGCGCGCCCGCATAATAGGGCGGATCTGCATGGACATGTGCATGGCGGACATTACCGGAATAGAAGATTGCTCCCCGGGCGACGAGGTGGAGATATTCGGCGGCGACATTTCCGTCAACGAGCTCGCCGACCGTATGGGGACGATCAATTACGAGCTGCTCTGCTCGGTCAAGAACCGCGTTCCAAGAAGATACGTATAATATCAGCTGGCGCTGCCGCCTCCTACCTGGGGGGCGGCGTTTTCTAATCCGAAAGACACCGATATGGCATCGTTGACCAGACGCATGGTCGTTTCGTCAATATGGCCCATACGGTCGCGCAAGCGGCGTTTGTCGAGCGTGCGGATCTGTTCCAAAAGGACCACGGACGTCCGCGCAAGCCCGGACGAAGAGTCTATTTCTATGTGCGTAGGCAGCTTGGCTTTACCCGTACGGCTGGTTATAGCTGCGGCTATGACCGTGGGAGAATAGCGGTTGCCTATATCGTTTTGAATGATGAGCACCGGCCGTATGCCGCCCTGCTCGGAGCCCACCACGGGCGAAAGGTCGGCGTAGTAGATATCGCCGCGCCGGACGCAGCTTTCCGTCATAAGAATCATCCTTTTTCATTATCAACTTATTCTCACATCCTTATTTTTGCCATTAAAGGCGTTGTTATTCCGCACGCAAAAATAAACTCTTTGCCGCCGCGCACAAGCGCCCGTGCGCCGCAACGTATTGCTTTTCCGCGCGGAAGATGGTATAATAACAAAAAAGGAATTTATGCTTGGAGGTTTTTATGCTCGACAACAAAGAAACAGATTCATCGTTCAAGCGTTTCGATATGAAAAAGCCGCCCTGCAAGCAAAGCCCGCTGCTTTTGCCGCTGATCTGGGCGCTAACTCTTCCGGCGGTGAAAAAGCACAAGACGCAGCTTACCAAGACCGGCTGCGAAGGTCTTGAACCGCCGTATATACTTTTGTGCAACCATAACGCTTTTTTGGATTTCAAGGTCTGCACGCGGGCGATCTTCCCCCACCGTGCCAACTATATCATAGCAATAGACGGCTTTATAGGACGCGAATGGCTGCTGAGGCACGTGGGCGGCGTGTGCAAGCGCAAATTCACCAACGATATCCAGCTCATACGCAATATCCGCAAGGTGCTGCAAAACAAAAGCATTCTTGTGATATACCCGGAAGCGCGTTATTCGCTGTGCGGCACTGACGCCGTGCTGCCGGATTCGCTGGGCACGCTTTGCCGCCGCATGAAAGTGCCCGTTGCGACGCTGATCTGCCACGGGCACCATATAGATTCGCCGTACTGGAACTTGAAACAGCGCAACGTAAAACACACCGAAGCCGAAATGAAGCTGCTGTTTACGCCAGCGCAGCTGGAAAGCGCGACTGACGAAGAGGTGAACGCCGCCATACGCAAAGAATTCGAATACGACGAATTCGCGTGGCAAAAGCAAAAAGGCATAAAAGTCTGCGCACCGTTCCGCGCGGAAGGGCTGCACAAGGTACTTTACCAATGCCCCGCCTGCGGCAAAGAATACCGCATGGCAAGCCGCGGCGACACGCTGTTTTGCAAGGAGTGCGGCAAGGAATGGGAAATGACCGAGCTGGGAGAGCTGCGCGCGAAGTCAGGCGCAACCGAGTTTTCGCATATACCGGACTGGTACGAATGGGAACGCGCCAACGTCCGCAGAGAGGTGCGCGGCGGGACGTATTCTTTTGAATGCGAATGCCATGTGCGTTCGCTTCCAAACGCACGCAAATTCATATATATAGGCGAAGGCACGCTTAAGCACGACATGACCGGGTTCCACCTTAAAGGCAACGGCGAATATGGCGGATTCAGCATGGATATCCCCGCCGCCGCGCTGTATTCCTGCCACATAGAATACGAATATCTCGGCAAATACGGCGATTGCGTAGATCTCAACACGCTCAACGACACTTATTATATCTATCCGCACGGCGATGATTTCGCCGTTACCAAGCTGGCGCTCGCCACCGAAGAGCTTTATTCCCGCATTTGGGAAGAACGCAAGGCGCAGGCGAAAAAATAACATAACGCAAGCTATAACGTCCGCGCCGCCGTTCTTTGGGGGCGCGGACCCTTTTGCGCGGCGCGGACCCTTTTGTGCGAAAAAAAGACCGCCGCAGGCGTTTGCCCGACCGTGATAAGGCAGTAATTTGAAAACATGAAAAAGCAACTGAATTAGCGCGGTAAAGGCAAGAGAAATACCGAGATT
>CACYCI010000085.1 GCA_902772845.1 uncultured Ruminococcus sp. | reverse complement strand
TACGGCGTGTATGCGCTGATCGCCCGTCAGGTGGCGGATTACCTCTTCGGCAAAACGATGTTCGCGTTCTTCGATACGAGCGAACCGGTCGTCCTGTTCCTGCTCTATTACTTAGCGATCATGGGAACGTTCGTCTTTGCCGGTCACTATCTTTCAAAAGCGTTAAAACGGATCAAAAGGAGAAAAACGATATGAGCAAAAAAGTCCTGATACTGTCCGGGAGTCCGCGCAAAGGCGGCAACTCCGATCTGCTTTGCGATGAATTTATGCGCGGCGCGATCGACGCCGGAAACGAGGTCGAGAAGATCCGCATCGCCGAAAAGAAGATCGGCTACTGCTCCGCCTGCTACTATTGCCGCACGTCCGGCGGCGTGTGCGCAAAGAAGGACGATATGACGGAAATCTTACAGAAGATGATCGACGCAGACGTGATCGTCCTTGCAAGCCCGGTCTACTTCTACTCGATCGCCGCGCAGTTGAAAGCCGTTATCGACCGCACGGTAGCAAGATGGACGGAGGTGAAAGACAAGGAGTTTTATTATATCGTCACCTGCGCGGACGATGAAAAAGAATCACAGGAGCGCACGCTCGAATGCTTCCGTGGCTACGCCGACTGCGTAAACGGCGCAAAGGAAATGGGCGTGATCCGCGGCACCGGCGTTTACAAGCCGGGAGAGATCAGAAACACCCCGGCGTTCGCCGAGGCGTATGGACTTGGAAGATCCGTAAGATAAGGAGGAATCACAATGAAAAAACAAACTGCAGGCAGGGATCGACTCGCAAAACTTGCGCCTGAATTTGCGCGGCTTAACGACGACGTATTGTTCGGCGAAGTCTGGTCACGGGAAGATCGACTCTCATTGCGCGACCGCAGCATGATCACAATAGCGGCGTTGCTGTCAGCAGGGCTTTACCCTCAGCTGAAAAGTCATCTGGCGCTCGGCAAAAAGCACGGTATCACAAAAGAAGAAGCGGTCGAAATCGTTACGCAGCTCGCATTTTATTGCGGCTGGCCGAAAGCGTGGAGCGCTTTCCCGCTTATTGAAGAGGTGTGGCGCGACGGAGAATACGCGCCGGCTCTGCCTTTCCCGGTTGGAGAACCGAACACCGCCTTTGCGCGATATTTCAAAGGACAGAGTTATCTTAAACCCCTTACGTTGGAACAGATCCCGACGTTCAATGTCACGTTTGAGCCGGGATGCCGCAACAGCTGGCACGTCCATCACGCAGATAAAGGCGGCGGCCAGTTGCTGATATGCGTTTTCGGGCGCGGCTGGTATCAGGAATGGGGCAAGGAACCGCGCGAGCTTCACCCGGGCGACGTGGTCAATATTCCCGCGAACGTCAAGCATTGGCACGGCGCGGCAAAGGACAGCTGGTTCCAGCACATAGCGCAGGAAATCCCCGGAGAAAACGCAAAAACGGAATGGCTTGAACCGGTAGATGACGAGCAATATAATAGATCAAAGTGATCCGGAAGACCATATCATAGTTGAATGATCCCGAAATCCGTCCGTTATTGATAATGGCATACCGATTTATCAATGCAAGACAATGTTATTACAATTTTACCTGTAACCGAAGAAAACCAATAAAGTTCACCGCCGAAAGTGACCGCTGGTCACTCTCGGCGGTGTTTTGCTTTAGAGATAAATTGTCTCATTCACCACGATTTCTTTGGCGCTTGCCTTGATGTTGCTCATCTCAGCAGGCCATAGGAGCGTATTGGTCACATCGATATTGCCACCACGAGCAACATCTACACGCAGCTCGGCTTCTATTCCAATGTGGCGTCGGCACAGGCGATAATGCCGGTTTACCAGCTCCGAAAAAGCATAAAAAACCCCGAAAGCCAAGCAAGATCAAGGCTTTCGGAATGGTGCCGGTGGCGGGGTCGAACCCGCACGGTGTTTCCACCGCTGGATTTTGAGTTTTCCGGTCGCATCGGACCATAACGGACGCAAAGTCGTTTTGGAGGACGGTACTTCTCGCCTGAAAAGCCAGTCCCGTCAAGGAAAAAACGCCGAAAATCGTCGAAAGCCCTTGTGGTAAAATCATTTGCGCCTGTTTTGATTTTTCTGAAATCGACCTCCGAAT
>CACYCI010000084.1 GCA_902772845.1 uncultured Ruminococcus sp. | reverse complement strand
TTTTTTCGTCCAGCAAAGCCGAAAGAATGATCGGGAACATTGGTCTTACCGCCTTTACTTTTGGTGCTTTTGGTATATTATACCATGACGAAAGCAAAACGCAACAGTTCGGAGGTCCAAAGAAGCGCGTTTTTTCCTGCCTGGCCCGGCAGGAGCGTTTTTTTCCTTTGGCGTACCGCCGTGCGCACGGCGTGTTTTGCTGTTCATATATATAAACAGTCCTAACCCCCCTACCTCCTGCAAAAAAACGCAAAATTTTTAAAAAAATTTTTTCGCGCCTGCGCTGCGCAGAAAAATTGTGCGTTTTTCACTAAAAAACGGTTGTAAAACACGGCGGTTTGTGTTATAATCGATACGCGGCGAGAACGGCGCGTTTTTTGCGCGCGGTTTTTACGCCGCCACAACACCGAAAGGAATGTCTTCGTATGAAAAAAACCATTTCCAAAGGCAAGATCTGGTGCTTCGCAATAGGTCAGCTCGGGTGGTCAATACTCTCGGCGCTTATTTCGAGCTGGCTCGTCAACTATTATCAGCCCGACACCGCAACTATCGAAAGCGGTCACGCGCTTTTCGTCCCGCAGGGAGCCATATTCCTGGGGATGACGATAATAGGGCTAATAACCGCGTTCGGCCGAGTTTTCGACGCCGTTACCGACCCTATCATAGCTTCCGCTTCCGACAGGTGCAGATCTAAAAACGGGCGCCGCATACCGTTTATGAAATGGGCGGCGATCCCGTTCGGCGTAGTCACCGCGCTGGTGTTCTTTTCCCCTATGTCCGGCAGCACCGGCACCGCCGGCACCGTGAACGCCATATTCCTGTTTGCAATGGTGACGCTGTTCTACCTCTTTATGACCATGTACTGCACTCCGTATAACGCGCTCATCGCCGAGCTCGGCAGCACGCAAAAAGTAAGGATGTCCATTTCCACCTGCATTTCGTTCACGTTTATAGCCGGTATGGCGTTCGCCTACCTCGCTCCCGTCATCTGGGGCGCGCTCATGGGGTTCGGGCTCGAACGCATGCTCGCTATCCGCATAACCATGGCCGGGCTTGCGCTCATAGGCGTGGCGTGTATGTTCGTGCCGGTGTTCACCATTAAAGAAAACGATTATATCGAGATCCACCCCACCGAAGATTCGGCGTTCCGCTCGCTCGCGGCGACTTTCAAAAACAAAGAATTCCGCCACTTTGTGGTTTCGGACATCGTGTATTTCCTCGGCATAACCATGTTCCAGACCGCGCTGCCGTTCTTTGTCACCTCGCTCCTTAAAATGGACGAGATGTATTCAACTCTGTTCTTCATCCTGCTCACCGGGCTTTCGGTGGTGTTCTACCCGTTCGTGGGCAAGTTCACCCGCAAGATGGGCAAAAAGAAGCTTGTGCTCATAGCATTTGCGATATTTGCGTTTTCGTTCGGCTACGCCGCGCTTTTGGGCGACACATTATCGTTCATACCGCCGCTGGTGCAGGGCGTTCTGCTCTGCCTGTTCGCTTCCCCCGCACAGGCGCTATTCGGCATAATCCCCCAGGCCATGGTCGCCGACATTGCCGAAAGCGAAGAAAAGACAACCGGCGTCAACCGTTCGGGTATGTTCTTTGCGGCGCGCACCTTTGCCATGAAGATGGGGCAGGGCGTGGCAATGCTGCTCGTCACCTCGCTTTCCACGATCCGTACGGATATAGGGCTTGGTTACCGTCTTGTAGCAGTCGCGGCAGCGGTCGCGTGCGTTATCGGCGGACTGTTCCTGCTTGCATATAACGAAAAGAAGATCTATTCGACTCTCGGCATAGAAGAAAGCCGCACGAAGGAGTGACCATGAGTTACAGAGAATTCATGGATCAGACAATCACGCCTTATATTGCGGCAAGGCGCACAGTGCGCCGGCTGACAATGCGTGACGGCAAGCAGCTGTACGGCGAATCTTATTCCGCTGACGGCGCCCGCGGCACGGTCTTCGTGCTGCACGGCTTCACCGAAAACGCCGTCAAATACAGCGAGATCATCTACCGCTTTCTCTCGGACGGGCTGAGCGTTTTCATTTACGAACAGCGCGGCCACGGCAGATCGTACAGGAAAGTCGCCGACAAAACGCTTACCCATATAGACCGCTTTGAAGAATATGTGGAAGATTTTGAAACGGTGCTCGATTCTGCTGCCGATATGCCCAAGCCGTATTATCTGTTTTCACATTCGATGGGCGGCGCCGTGTCGGCGCTGTTCATGGAAAAGCACCCGGGCGTGTTCAAAAAAGCGGTGCTTTCTTCGCCCATGATCGCCCCGACCCACGGCGATATGCCCATATTCATTCCCAAACTCATCTGCCGTTTCTGCATTGCCACATTCCGAAAACACAAGCGCATCTTCGTTTCCAAACCATACCCCGGAAAAGAAGAATTTGCCACGTCCTGCGCGACGAGCGAAGAGAAATTCAGGTATTACGAAGAGATCAAGCGCAAAAACGAAGATTTTCACAATTATTCAGCCACATACGGCTGGCTGCTGCAATCGCTGCTCGTAACAAAAAAGATACTCGCCAAAGGCGCGCCAGAACGCATAGACGTTCCCGTTCTGATCCTTTCGGCGGAACTTGACAACGTAGTGCTCGCCGACAAGCAGCAGGAATTCGCCTCGCGTCTTGCCCGATGCAGGATCGAGACGGTCAAGGGTGCAAAGCACGAAGTTTTTCTTTCGCCCGACGAAGTCACCACCCCGTATTTCAATAAAATCACAGAATTTTTTAAAGCGTGACGCGGCTCCGTCCGCGCGCGACTATCCCGGAGGTCTTTTAAATGGTTTCAAATGTTTACAAACGTATCGTCTCTCTCGCGCTTTGCGCGATCATGCTTTGCGGCATGTTCGTTTCCTGCTCGAAGCCCGCGCCATCATCAGAAGATCCGCAATCAGCGCCCGTGAGCGACCCCGCCCAGGAAAGCGAGCAATTATCCGAAGCGTCTGAAAGCAGCGCGGAAGAAGAAAGCTCAGCCGCGATCCAGGAAAGCTCGGAACCCGGGCAGCCCGAAGAAAGCGGCGAACCGGTTTCGGAGGAAATATCCGAAGAAAGCGATGAAGAGCCGTCCGCAGGATCCGTTGAGGAAAGCGGCGAACCGGTTTCGGAGATTTCAGCCGATGAGCAGAGCGAAGAGCCGTCTGCGGATACATCTGCAGCCACCTCCGGAGATGAATCAAAAGAGGAATTCTCTAAAGAAGAATCCAAAGAAGAACCTTCAAAAGAAGAGTCTAAGGAAGAGCCCTCTAAAGAAGAACCCTCTAAGGAGGAATCCAAGGAAGAACCTTCTAAGGAAGAATCCAAGGAAGAGCCAAGCGAGGAGCCAAGCGAGGAGCCCAGTGAGGAGCCAAGCGAGGAGCCCAGTGAGGAGTCGAGCGAGGAGTCGAGCGAGGAGTCGAGCGAGGAAATCGAGACAGGTCCGATATGCATATCGATCGGAAAGGCGTATACGAGTGACGTTGCACCCAGTGACACTTACCCGGATTCCTACGGTATTCAGCTTACTGACGGAGTCATTTCCCCCCGCTCCGACGTCACATACAGCGATCCCAACTATGCGGGATATCTTGTCAACAGCGGCGTCACCGAAGTGAATATCACTGTCGATCTCGGCGCGGTGACAAGTGATGTTTTCCGCTTTGAAGCGGATTGTATGCGCAACAGCTCAGCCGGAGTCGTGCAGCCATCGAGCGTTACCGTGGAATATTCTTCCGACAAAAAGACATGGAAGTCCGCAGGCACGCTCAACAAACCCGATTTTTCCGAAAACAGCGCAAACACTTATGTGCTCGAGCTTTCCAAAGGCGTGGAATGCCGTTACGTCAGATTCCATTTTTCCAGAGGCGGCGCATGGCTTTTCGTTGATGAGCTGAGCATATACGGAATAGGCGTTATAGAGAAAGAAGCTTCCGCAGAAGAGGTGATCCGCGGTTTGTACAACGACGAATCCTTTACCGAATCTTCGCTGAAAAAAGCGCTGGATTCAGTAAAGACCGGAACTCCCGACAAAACTCAGACGAGATTCAATATAATATCCGACAAATCTTACACCGTGGACGCAAAGCCCGTATCCATGTTCCCCGATAAAGGCAAAATGCTTACAAACGGCGAAAAAGGCGCCGGGATCGACGGAAACACCTGGGTCGGCTACAGCGGCGGAAAAGATATAAACATCACCGTGCCGCTCGGCTCAAAAGTCACCGATATAGCGGCGTTTGAACTGCACGCGTATTCTTCCGGCAAAGGGAACATGGTTTTTCCGCGCGGTGTGATCTTTTCAGTTTCCGCCGACGGCAGCAACTGGAAACAGCTTGCGCGCTGCTACGCACCCACCGGAGATCAGAACGATTACACGTTTACGGCTGAACTTCCCTGTACCGTCAGCGCAAAGTATGTACGTTTCACAATGCAGACCGACGGAAGCAAGATGGTGCTTATAGACGAAGTATCTGTCTTTGCATACAACGACAGCCGGGCAGACAGCAATTCCGTATACCCCACGCCCCATTTCCCGGAAATAACCGAAAACAGCTACTGGCCTTCCGGTTCGACTGATTACAACACTAACGCGGACCTGATAAAAGGTCTGCCCACGCAGATACATTTCTTCGATCCTGAAAGCGCGGACAAAAACAACAACACTCCCGCCTCTTCGCCCATACTCACAGACGGCGTCTATGCGACCGATCTTGATTTCCACGGCGGCAGATATTTCAAGTTCTACGGCAACGGAAAGCGGTACGTGTTCTACGATCTGCAACACGTTTCCACCCTTAAAGAATTCAAAGCCGGCCTTATACAGCGCACCTCGTGGGCGATATACGCCCCGGCGTCCGTACCCGTGCTTGTATCCGCCGACGCCGTCCACTGGTACACGGCGGGCGAAATAAAGCTTGACAATACCAAGGATCAGGTCAAGCTGACCGGCACGCTCAAGCTCGGAACGCCCGTGGCGGCAAGGTTTGTATGTTTCGTGATCGACGTTTCGACCTGGGGCGGCTGCGACGAGCTTGAAGCGATCGGCACCAAAGCGGTGGAAAGTTCTACACCGCTCCCCGAAAAATCCGGGCTGCCCGCGTTCAACGGCGTTGAATGGACTACACCGAGTTCAAGCGTTTCGTGGGGCGAATACAATGACGTGCTCGGCGCAAAGGATATTTACCTTGCGTACCACGGCAAGACCCGCCACCCCTCCGCAGACGATCTTCTGCCGATAATAGGGCACATCGGGACCGACGGCAAATACGACGACACCATGTTTGACGGGGCGCTCTTCCTGATGTCCGGCGGCTTCCCTTCCAACCTGGGAGGCGGCACCGGAGGCGTGCTCAGGTACAACAAGTCGGATATCGAATGGCTGCTCGCGCAGCTGTTCGATCAGACGCAGAATATCCCGGCGCTCGAATCCGCCGCGGGGACTCTGAAAAAAGCGCTTGGGCTTGCCAAAAGTTATAAAGTCAAATATTACGTTTCGCTCTACTATCCGGATTGCGACGATTTCGGCGATATAGACGGCGACGGCAAAAGCGAAGACCTTTCCACCGCCGCCGGCAAGATACAGGTGCTTTCGTGGTTCATAGACAGATTCGAAGCCGAACGTGCCAAACACAATTTTGAAAACATTGAATTCGGCGGCTATTACTGGTACAACGAATCCATGAAAGCCGGCGACGAAACCATATCCAACGCTATCGCGGATAAGATACATTCTTTGAACAGCGTTATGTTCTGGATCCCGTACTTCAACGCCAGAGGGAACACCGAATGGCGCAAATACGGTTTTGATCTGGCGTGTCTGCAGCCGAATTTCGCTTTCAGTACGGAAGTAGACGAAACACGCATACCTGCCGCTGCAAGGATCGCAAGTTCCAAGGGAATGTGCATAGAAATAGAAATGGATCACCGCGTGGCGAGCGATACCAGGTACAGACAGCGCTATTACGAATATCTCAAGCAAGGGTTCAAGCAGGGGTATCAGGCAGCTTGCCAGCATCTGTACTATATAGGCGCCAGCTTACAGAGTTTCGGCAAAGCAAGCGATCCCGACCTGCGTCAGATCTACGATTACACTTACCGGTTTATAAAAGGCACCCTGGTACTTAAACCCAAGAAGCCATCCGACGCTAAAGTCAGCTGCAAAGCCGGAACGCCTTGCGAAGGCGACGCCGGAGCCAATATAACGGCAAAAGCGACGTTCAAAGTTGTAAAGTGGCCGGATCACGGCACGCTGACTCTTGAAAGCGACGGCAGCTACACCTATTACCCCAACAAGGGTTACACGGGTAAGGATACGTTTTCTGTAGCGTACACCGAAGGGCTGGATTATTCCGACCCCGCCACCGTGACAGTAACGGTCAAATGACATTATAAAGCGTAAATAAAACAAAGCGGCTTTCGCACACAGGTGCGAAAGCCGCTTTTTCATAAGCGTTTGAATCGCTGTTTTGGTTTTTACCGCTTTGATCTATTCTTCGGGAACGTATTCCACGTTAACGTCAACGCGGATCCCTTCGCTGGTGCCTGTAAGGTATTTTGCCGCCACGCAGAAATGATCTTCGCCGTAGAAACCCTTTTCAGGTATATAGATCACTTTGCCGTTTGCGTTTATCTGCAGCGAACCGTATTTGGGCTGGACCGTGACGACGTAGAGATAATTGTAATCGCTTTCTACTCTGAGCTGCCCGGTTATCCGCTTGCCCTCTTTGCCACTCATGGGCTCGCAGGTCGGCGCCGTAAGGGTTATTTCCGGAAATATCTTGTAATCTTCGTAATTCAACGCGCGTTTGGAATAAAGATAAGTGTCTTCGTAAATTGAGTTTTCGTACTTATGGACGCTCTTTTTCGCCGTAGTCAGATCCGAAGGCACGCCGCCAAGATAATAGACCTTGGTGACGTCCGAGTAGCCGTATTCCAGGCCCGCCTTTATGTATTCCTTATACATTTTCACGTTATCGTCGCTGTTGGAATTGCTGAGTTCCATTTCTACCGCCATCCCGTACAGGCGCGCCTTAAGCGCTGTGGTGAAAAGGCGGTCGGGCGAGTTTTCGGAAGTAAAGCAATAGTTCGGCTGCAGGCAGGCAAAATCGAACCCGAGTTCGCGCCAGGTGTTCCAGCCGGAAGCGTTGTAATAAGGGATCCAGAACATGACGTAGCCCTTTGAGTGCACGTAGTCTATGGCGTATTTCACTATTTCCACCTCGTCGGGCTGATCGTAATATATCGCCTCCGAAAGCCAGTAGAACCCCAAGAGCTTTATGTTCGGCGCGTTTATCCGGGCAAGCCTTTCAAGCTGCATATCCACTTCCCAGCGTATGACCTTTTTGCGGTTTTCCAGGGAGTCGAAAGACTCGTTAACGCCGTCGCCGTCGATATCGCCGAATTCGTTCGTCTTGCCGTCCACAAGCGCACACGGACGAATGACGGAAAGGAACACGCCCTCTTTATAATCCGCTTCACCCCTGACTTTGCCTATTTCCGCCGCCGCCTGAGATATCGCTTCGAGCCCGCGGTCACCGGTAAACAGCGTATCGAAATACGGCTGCCAGCCGGCGAGCGTTTCTTTGTCGGTCCCCGAAGCGAAATTACTGTGCGGCGTGACGACCATGGTTTCGAAGATCACGTCTTTCAGCTCGCCGTCTTTATAATATCCTATAATATCGAGATATGCGTCCCGGTCGAGCATTTCGCTGTAAACGCCGCAATAGCTGCGCGTGTCGCAAAGGTAAGAGCAAAGTATGTTCTGCGCGCCGCATATCGTACCGTCAGAAGGATATTCATACGGCATTTTACCGCCGTTTTTCGTGCGGTCCGGCATAAGCGCGCCTTCAGGCACTTTTTCTGTCCCGTATATACCGAATTCGGTTATGGCGCAATGGGTGTTGAAAATGAAAATAAATCTTACGAACCGCGCCTGATACGGCTGTTCCGTCTGAGCGGAAAACTCGATCGGCTTGTAACTGCCGTCCAAAAGAGCCGGGTCGACGCTCATCACAGCGACGTTCTGCCATTCCTCTCCGTCGGCGGACACGCACACGCATATATCGTCAGGCGGGAAAACGCCCCAGGTCGGCATATAGACAGATTGGGCGGAAAAACTGCTGACCGCCGCCGTGTAACCGAGGTCAAATACGATATCCCTGCCTTCGCCGCGCGTCATCCTGAAACTTATATCCGAATCCCAGGAAGGGTTTACGGAAGTCTTACCGTCGCACAGCAGCGAAGTATCCTGCACGTTGGCGTATCCGTCGGCGGCGTAACGCTTTTGCACCTTTGCAAACGCCGTCGCGTGGACTTCGGCGCCAAGCGCAAGGTTCATGAATTCGGCGCTGCCGTTTTCGCGGTAGATCAGTTCTGAATGCGGCACGGTGTATTCGGGATACACGTCGATAAGATCCAGACTGTCGTCGCGTTCCTCGCCGTATACGAACGCTTCAAGCTCGCTTAAGAAAACGAATCCGCGGGTATTTCTGAATTCGAATTTTATATATCTTGCACTGACGTATTCACGAAGATTGAACGCAAAATCGCACGTCTGCGCCCGCGCGGAATCCGCGTAGCCGCCGATCTTGCCCGCCCGCGCGAAATTTTCGCCGTCAGACGATATGTATACGGTAAGATCCTGCGGAAAATATATCCCGTATTCAGGCAGTGAAAGGAACGCGCCGTTGAAAGCGCCGATCTTTTCGGCTACTTCACCCAGATCGAACAAAATACTGCTTATGCCCGGCTCGAACCCGACCCACGAATACCTGTTGAACGAAAGCGCCGCCGAGCCGTCGTTAAGTTTTACGCCGTTATCCGGATACGCTTCGCTGACGTTGCCGGTTACAGTATATCCCTTTTGATAAAGCGCGTTTGCGCGCGGGAGGTCTTTTTCCACCTCCCCCTCAAAGATCGCGTCTATCTCCGCCTTTTTTGCACATTCGGGAACGCTTATTTCCTCCGAGCTTTCTCCGTCGGATATTTCTTCGGCCGGGCTTTCGGTGCCCGCCGAAGCTTCCGATACCGGCTCGGACAGCTCTTCCTGCGGCTTTGCGCAGGCAAAAAGCTGAACAGTAAGCAGCAATGTCAATAATAATAAAACCGTTCTTTTCATAATCCCACCAAAACATACCATTTGCCTTCGTATTTGATGCAAGTGACGAAGTCTGACCTTTCTCTTCCGGAATCTTTATATACAACGTTTACCTGCGAAAACGCGTCGACGTAGGCGATGTAGAACGTTACTTTCCCGTCGAGCCGCCCGATCAGCCGATCACGCAGCTCTGTGAACTTTCCGTCGTGAACGTTCTTCATATACATCATGCGTACCGTAGCCGAAACGTACTCAAAATCATCATATAATGACTGTAGTCCGGTCGCAGCGAACTCTTTCGCCAGCTCGTCGCGGTCGGTCGAACCGCCTCCGTCCCACAGTGAAGCGGCAAAGCGGGAAAGATAAAAATCCGGGATCGCGTCGAGCGCGGAACGCATATCACCGCGCTGCACCGACGTGAAAAAATCCTTTACGGCTTCTTCGGGGCTGTCGAATCCCGGTTCACGGCCGCGCAGGCGGAAGACCAGCGCCGCAGTAACTGCGGCAGCGACCAGCACCGCCGCCGTGGCGGCAAGCGCGATCTTGAACGGCTTTTTGATTTTGGGCCCCAAAGCGCCTTTTTTCTGCTCTTTTCCGCAGTAAAGGCATTTTTCGGTCCCATCCGGCAGGAAAGCACCGCAGTATTTACAGTTCATTCCATTTTCTCCTTTCAGAACGCCCGGCACGCGCGCTTTGACGCAGAGGCATTTATGTTCCCACAAGCTCTTCCAACGGTGCGAAACGGTCCGATACGACGAGTTTGCGGTCGGAATACGCGCCATCCTTCTTGCGCATCTTCTTCACATACCCGCGCTCCATACCATGTAACGACGCGTCACTGCAGACTATCCTGTACGTATCGCCGACTATCTCAAGTGCAGCGCAGTCCGATACCAGATACCCCGCTTCGCCTTCGCGTATGAGTTCCTTTGCACTTTCCGCTCGTGAAGGTACTTCGGCGTGAGGGACAAACATACCCTTGATAAACCCAAGGCATTCAAGCCGGGCGGTGGGAGCGTCGCGCCCGTCGGTGAGCTTGAACGAATCGGTGGAGCAGGAATCGAACCAGCAGCATGCGCCTGCGGAAACTCCGCACATCACCTTTCCGTTTTCCCAAGCGGAACGCAGCAACGCGTCGAACCCGGTGCTTTTCCACAGATCGATCATAAGGACTGTGTTGCCGCCGCATTCGTATATCGCGTCCGCCTTTTCCAGCGCTTCGGCGGCGCGGGCGGTATCGGTCAGCGCGTCGCTGTGCAAAGTGAAACATTCGCAGCCGTAGCGCCCGCCGAAGATCCCGCTCACGGCGTTGAAATAGCTGTCCTGATCCTGTGATCGCTGCGAATGCGCCAGAACGAGCACCTTAGGCTTTGCTTTGCCGGTTAGCGATATTATCTCTTCAAACTGCGGCGCGAGCTCGAACGGAAGCCGTGTCCCGTCGTGCCTGACCCTGCCGAGCTCACCGCCGCCTATTGCTACTATTTTGCGCGTCATACCGAATGCCCCTTTCGCGTAATGCCGTTAATGTTGATACTACAGATCTTTCCCGCAAGCCGACCACTGATAAGCGATCCTGGGGGATCCGTCGGCAACGCGGATGATGCCGCATTTAACAAAGCCGTTTTTTTCTATCTGCCTTTGCATAACGGAGTTGTCTGCGTGCGTATCCACTCTTACGTTAATTCCCGTTTCCTTGCAGAAATCGGCGGCGCATCTGAAAACTCCGTGAACACGCCCGTCGCTCGCGAGCCGATGGATAGTTACATACGGCCCGTCGTCCGGCCACGTGCCGTTTTCTATATGACGGTAAGAGGGATCCTCACCACCTATCAAAGCGAAAACGCCGTGTATCCCGTCTGCGCCGCAGACGGCCATGGATACGCCGCGCCGGATATCGTCCGCGATAAGCTCTGCGGGAGGATACGCGTCGCCCCATTGGTTCGGATTGCCCGAATTTTTCATGAACTCCCGCGCGCGGCGGTATATTTCAATTATGTTTTCAAGATCTTCTACTGTAGATCTTCGCACGGAAAGCGCAGAGTTTTGCCCGTTCATCGCCGATACGCACGCTTCACTGCTGAGTGTTGAAAAGAATACCCACGACGTCTCCGCGAGCGACAACGCGGCGGTAAAAATCGCGCGTGGTGTCGGTATTAGCGTCGTAATATCCGAGTATCCGGCGGTAAAAATCGCGCACCGTCTTATTGCCGTTGTCTTCGATCTCTATGTAGCCGATGATTTGCAGCCTGTCGTTTCTTATGGTGATCTCCTGTTTCATTGTCATACTCCGTCCGTTGCTTTTTCGCTTGCGGTATAAGATCTTTGTTTTATATAAACATTATATATCTTTGTTTGTAAAAAGTAAAGCCATATCGCGTACGTTCTGCCCGCCGACGCACAAAAATTTATGAACGCCCGATATTTCTTTTAGTTCTGAGCATAATAATAGCGTAAAATGCTGCAGAAAAAAGCTAAAAAGGAGAAACAGAATTGAAAGCAACGGGAATTGTTCGCCGCATAGACGATCTTGGGCGAGTGGTCATCCCCAAGGAGATCCGCCGCACGATGAGGATACGCGAGGGTGAGCCGCTGGAAATATTCACGGACAAGGAAGGCGAAGTCATTTTCAAAAAATATTCGCCGCTGGGCGAATTGGGGACCTATTCGGCGCAGTACGCCGAGGCGATAAACAGAGTATCAGGTCTGACAGTGGCGGTCTGCGACCGCGACACAGTAGTCGCCGCTTGCGGCACGGGAAGCCGTGACGTTATGGAACGCTCGATCTCCGGGCAAGTTTCCGCCATGCTGGAAACGCGCAGACCGTTTTCGGCAGGCGACAGCGGCGCCGCACCGCGGCTGACCGAAAACGGGAACGGACGGGTATCGTATCTTTCGCCGATAATCAGCGAAGGCGACGTAATAGGCGGCATAATGCTTTTGCAAGACGGCGAATCTGATGCGCGCCCGGACGACGCCGACCGCAAAATGATCAACGCAGGCGCGCTGTTCCTTTCCAAACAGTTTGAAGTGTGAATATTTTGCAAAAATCAAAACGCCGAAAGGTATTTTCCCTTTCGGCGTTCGTATTTATTCGTTTTTTTAAGTTTGCACGCCGGAAAACTGCGTCATATACAGATCGTGATAAACTCCGTTCAGCGCAAGCAGTTCGTCGTGATTGCCGGATTCGACTATATGCCCGTCGGCCAGAACGATGATCTTATCCGCATCGCGTATGGTGGAAAGCCGGTGCGCTATGACCAGCGACGTGCGGTTGTGCATGAGGTTGAGCATTGCCTGTTGGATCTGCATCTCGGTACGGGTATCCACGGACGACGTAGCTTCGTCGAGTATAAGTATCTTGGGATCGGCGAGCACTGCGCGCGCTATGGAGATGAGCTGCCTCTGGCCCTGGCTGAGATTGCTGCCGGACCCGGTCAGCACCGTTTCGTACCCTTCCGGCAGACGCTCTATGAACACGTCCGCGTTAGCGGTATGCGCGGCGGCACGTATCTCTTCATCCGTGGCGTCGAGCTTGCCGTAACGGATGTTATTGGCTATGGTGTCGGTGAACAGCACGGTATCCTGCAGCACTATGGCTATGGAAGACCGCAGCGAATCCTTTGAAATGGCGGCGATATCCTCGTCGTCGAGCCTGATCTTACCGGAATCGATATCGTAGAACCGCGTGAGCAGGTTGACGACCGTGGTCTTTCCTGAACCCGTTCTGCCGACGATGGCGATCTTTTGCCCGCGTTTTACGTGCAGGTCGAACCCCTTGAGCACGGGCTCGCCCTCTTTATAGCCGAAACCGATATCGTCAAAATCGATATCGCCGCGGACCGAGGCGACGTCTATGTCACGCGCGTCTTCTTCGTTTTCTTTTTTGGCGTCCATGATCTCGAAAACGCGTTCGGCGCCCGCTATCGCGGTAAGGAAGCTGGTATAGAGGTTGGCGATCTCGTTGATCGGGCGGGTTATGTTCTTGGAATACTGTATGAACATGAGTATTGCGCCCATGGTGATGACTTCTTTGATCGCAAAATAACCGCCGGCGACAGCAACGAGCAAAAATCCCGCGTTGCCTATGCAGTTCATTATCGGTCCCATCACCGAACCGAAGATGTTTGCCTTTATGCCGGTGCGTTTGAGTTCATCAGAAAGCACTTCGAACTCCTCTACCGAAACCTTTTCGTGGCTGTACGCCGCCACAGTGGAATAGCCGGTGACCATTTCTTCGATATGACCGTTGAGCTGACCCAGCACCTTCTGCTGCCGCACAAAATACTTGCGCATCAGCTTGCCCATAAGCATTGAAACTATTATGGTAGCGGGTATGGTGACGAACGCGATGAGCGTCATTTGCCAGGAATAGTAAAGCATTATCCCGAACGTGCCGGCTATGGAAACTATCCCCGAAAACAGCGACGTCATAGACTGAGATATCGTGTTGGACACGTTATCGACGTCGTTCGTCATGCGCGACATAAGGTCGCCGTGCTGGTGCGTGTCGGTGAACTTGACGGGCAGACGCACCATGTTGTTGAACAGATCCTTGCGGAGCGTGTAAACGGTGCGCTGCGAAAGCCGCGCGGCCCCCGCCGAAAGGAAGAAGTTGAACACGGCGTTTATGAGGAAGAGGATCCCCATGAACACGAGCATTGAAACCATGCGCTCGCCGTTAAAGATATAAGTATCCTCCGCCACCTTGTAGTGCATGGCGTCTATGGCTTCTTTCTGGAGCACCGGGGAAGCGAGTGCGATCACCGTGGTGAAGAGCGATGCGGCAAACAGCCCGAAAAGCAGATACTTGCTTTTGCCTATATACGAAAGCAAACGGCGGAGCGTTCCCTTAAGATTCTTCGGCTTTTCCTTGAGCAGCTGGCCTCCGGGGCCGCGGCGGCGGATATCCTTGCCCGCCATCTGCTGCTTTTTGAGGAATTCCATTTCCTCGTTCTTTTGCTGTTCCGCTATTTTGCGTTTTTCGTTCATACCGCCTCACCTCCGTCTCTCATTTGTGAATCGTAAATGTCGCGGTACGCGGCAGACGTCTTCATAAGCTCGGCGTGGGTGCCGCAAGCGGTGATGACGCCGTTTTCGAGCACGGCTATGCGGTCCGCCTGCATGACCGACGCTATGCGCTGCGCGATCATTATGACGGTAGTATCGGCGAGCGAATTGCGCAGCGCGCTGCGCAGACGTGATTCGGTACCTATATCGAGCGCGGATGTGGAATCGTCGAAAATGATTATCTCGGGCTTGCGCACGAGAGCGCGGGCGATGGAAACGCGCTGCTTTTGCCCGCCGGAAAGCGACGAGCCCTTTTGGTCGACGACCGTGTCATAGCCGTCGACGAAGCCGTTTATGAATTCGTCCGCCTGAGCTATACGCGCCGCTTCACGGACTTCTTCGTCCGTGGCGTCCGGAGCGCCCCAGCGGATATTGTCGGCAATGGTGCCGGCGAAAAGCTCACTCTTTTGCAGCACGAAAGCGATCTTGCTGCGGAGCGTTTCGATATCGTATTCCTTCACGTCCCTGCCGTCGACCGTTATCTCGCCGGAATCGGCGTCATAAAAACGGGTGATGAGTTTGACGAGCGTGGATTTGCCCGAACCGGTAGCGCCCAATATGGCAAGATATTCGCCCGGCTTGACTTTCAGATCTATATCCGAAAGCACGGGGCGCCCGACAGTCCCGGGATAACTGAAACTCACGTCCCTGAATTCCACGCTTCCTTCGCCGCGTTCTTCCGTCTTCAGATCGCCGCCGTTTATAACGGGTACGGTGTCGAGAACTTCATTTATACGTCTGGCGCTCGCCATTGCGCGCGTTATCTGCTGGAACATGAACCCGACCATGAGCAGCGACGAAAGGATCATAGTCACGAACGTGACCCCCGACATGATCTGCCCGACTTCGAGCGTGCCGACTGTGCCGACGTCATAACCGCCTACCGCGATGACCGCTATTATCGTGGCGTTCATGATTATTGTCATTGCAGGGATGATATACGCCAGGATCATGAGCACGCGGTAGTTGACGCCGGAAAGTTCGGTGTTGGCTTTGTCAAAGCGGTTTTTTTCGTATTCTTCACGCACGTACGCTTTCACCACGCGCACGCCGTTGACGTTTTCTTCAACGACCGAGTTGACCGTGTCGAGCTTTTTCTGCACCGTGGTGAAAAGCGGAGTGGCCTTGCGCATGACAAAGAACATGATGAGCCCTTCTACGGGCAGCGCAACGGCGATGACCACGCCGAATTTCCAGCTGATCCCGAGTGCCATGATGATCCCGCCTATGAAAGTAAGCGGAGCCCGAACAAAAAAGCGAAGTCCCATGTTGACCATGTTCTGCACCGCCGTAACGTCGTTTGTCAGACGTGTGACGAGCGAGCCTGTGGTGAAATCGTCGGTCTGCTCCAGCGAAAGCGACATCACTTTGCGGAACGTGGCGTTACGCAGATCGCGCCCGAAAGACTGCGAAGCCGTTGAGCCGAAAAATGCAGAGGAAAGGCCGGCGAGTCCGCCCAGGAAAACGAGTCCGAGCATAAGCAGGCCGGTATTTTTGATAAGATCGATATTACCTTTTGCCACGCCTTCGTCCACGATGCGTGAAAGTAAGGCCGGCTGTTTCAGGTCCACCCACACCTCAAGCACCATCGTAAGCGGCGTCATCAGCGCGAAGAACCAGTATTTTTTTAAGTATTTCAAAAGTTTTAACATAGATGTCCTTTGGCCGTATAATGATGCGGCGCGGCGGATTTATTTTATAAGATTTGCTTTGATTTTTGAAAGCGTTTCCAAAAAGGAATTCTTTTCTTCGTCGGAAAGGCCTTCGAGCGCAATGGCTTCAATGCGTTTGAGCAGCGAGCACATTTCGGTATTATACCTTTTGCCCTTTGCCGTAAGGAACACGTTGGTCTGACGTTTGTCTTTGCCGTCGGTCTCGCGGCGGACGTAGCCCGCTTCCTCCATGGCGTGGAGCGTGATGGAGATAGTCGGCGGCTTGAGATGAGTGAGGTTGGCTATTTCGAGCTGGCTAATACCGTCCTTGTGAGCGAGATGAAAGAGGATGTAACGGTAGCTTTTGTTTATACGCTGTTCTTTGGCGTGCACGTGCTGAAAATAAATGCTGCTGACTTCGTTCAACGCCATCATCGGAGTCGGCGTGCATTCTTTGCTTTTTTTCATAATTGCGTCCCTTTCCATTATTAGTTTGCTAACTAACTATATGTTAAACATGGCGCGCGCCGAATTCTGCATAAACATAAATACAATTTTTTAATTTTTTGTAAACAAAACGCCAAAACCGGCTTTTACCGTCTTTGGCGCTGTATTGTTAACGTTTATTCATGAATAATATGCAGAAATCAGTCTTCCTGCAGATTATGCCAGACGTTCTGGACGTCGTCGTTATCTTCCATGATATCGAGCATTTTATTGAATTTTTCGAGCTGCTCCGGATCGGTGAGCGAAGCGTAAGTGGAAGGGACCTTTTCGGCTTCTGCGGAAGCGATCTCATAGCCGAGCTCGCGGAGTGCGGCGGCGACCTTGTCCACCTGTAGATAATCGGTATAGATCTCGAAACTTTCGCCGTCGCCTTCTATATCGTCGGCACCGCATTCGAGCGCGTCTTCCATAAGCTTATCCTCGTCCTTGACCGTTTCGGCGTCGATGAGTATTATGCCTTTGTCGGTGAACATAAACGAAACGCAGCCGTTCGTACCCATGTTTCCGCCGTATTTATCAAAGTAATGGCGCATTTCCGCCGCGGTACGGTTGCGGTTGTCCGTGGTGGTTTCGACAATGACGGCAACACCGCCTATACCGTAACCTTCGTAATAGACGACCTCATACTGCGCCGCGTCATTTCCGGACGCCTTTTTGATTATGCGGTCGATATTGTCGTTAGGGACGTTGAGAGACCTTGCTTTGGCGATAAGCGCCTGAAGCTTGGAATTGGCCGCGGGGTCGGGACCGCTTTCACGCACGGCGATGGCGATCTCTTTGCCGATCTTTGTAAAGACGCTGGCGCGCTGCGCGTCGGTCTTTTCTTTTTTATGTTTGATATTGTTCCACTTGGAATGGCCTGACATACTGTACCTCCTATATTTCTTCGGTTTTTCTCATGCCCAGAAGTTCTAAGCATGTGCCGGCGACGTCGCGGAAAGCGGCGGTGAGCGCCACGCGGAAATTCTGTTCCGCGCCTTCGGCGCGCATGACCGGCGAGCTGTGGTAAAACTGATTGAACGCTCCGCAGGTATCGAGCAGATAACGGGTTATTACAGACGGCTCATACTGTTCGAGCGACTGAGCGACCTTTGTATCGAACAGCGCGAGCTGCTTGATGAGCGCGATCTCGTCGGCGTTGGGCGAATACCCGGAATAATCGCCCGCCGGAGGGCATTTGCGAAGGACGCTGGACGCGCGTGCGTAAGTGTACTGCAAATACGGGCCGGTGTTGCCTTCGAACGAAAGCGCCGAATCCCACGAAAAATCGACGTCCTTTATACGCGCATTGAACAGCGCGTTGAACACCACGGCGCCGACGCCTATGGCAACGGCGGTCTCGTGCTTGTCGGCGAGCCCGGCATTCTTTTCGTCTATTATTCTTTCCGCCTTCTCGATCGCCTGCGCGAGCAGGTCGTCGAGATATATGATATTGCCCGTGCGCGAAGCCAGCTTTTCGCCGCCGAACGACATGGTTCCGTACGGGACGTGTACCAGCTCGTCCGCCCAGTCGTAGCCCATGAGTTCCACGACCTTGAACCACTGTGCAAAGTGCAGCGACTGCCCCGCGGAAGTGACGTAGACGCATTTATCGAACTTGTATTCCTGCTTGCGCCATTTCGCGGCGGCTATATCGCGCGTGGGATAAAGTGTAGAGCCGTCGCGCTTAAGAATGAGCACCGGCGGCATATTGTAAGCCGAAAGATCCACGACGCTCGCGCCGTCGTCCAGCTTGAGCAGGCCTTTTTCTCTGAGCTCTTCTACCACGGCGGGCATTTTATCGGTATAAAAAGATTCGCCGTTGTAAGAATCGAACTTTATACCGAGCAGGTCGTAAGTCTTCATGTACTCTTTCAGCGATATCTCGCGGAAATAGCGCCAGATCTCACGGTATTCCTCGTTGCCCTGCTCGAGCGCGCAGAAAGCGTCGCGCGCGGCCTGGTTGAGCGATTCGTCGGTCTGCGCCTCTTTATTGAACCGCGCATATATGCGTTCGAGCTCTATCACTCCGTTTTGCTCGATCGCTTCGCGCGAGGACCACATTTTATACGCGCAGATAAGCTTGCCGAAGCTCGTGCCCCAGTCGCCGAGATAATTTATGGCCACGACGTTCCAGCCGCAGTAAGCAAAAATGTTGCGCAGCGCGTTGCCGATCATCGTAGTGCCTATATGCCCCAAATGGAACTTTTTGGCGATATTGGGCGAAGAAAAATCTATACACACGGTCTTGCCTTTGCCGGATGCGCGCACGGCGGAATGGTCGCCGAGCGAGCCGAGCATATCGGCATAGCAAGACGGACGCACGAAGAAATTGAGATACCCGTTGACAGGTTCCGCCTTTTCGATCTCGGCGGGCAGTAACAGCGACGAAGCCAGATCCTGCGCAATGAGAGCGGGCGGCTTGCGAAGCGCTTTTGAAAGCCGGAAGCACGGGAACGCCAGGTCGCCTTTTGAAGGATCGGGCGGCGTTTCAAACAGGCGCAGCGCGTCTTCCGCGGCTATGGCGCCGGTCGCCTGAGCGATCGATACCGAAAGCCGTTGTTTTAGAGACTCCATACAATAACCCCTTTTTGGAAACTTTGTTTTATTATTCTACCACAGCACAAAGTCGTTTTCAAGAGGGAACGCGCAGAAAATTTACCGTTATTGCGAAAATTGCTATTGTAATTATAATAATTTTTTATATAATTATATATGAGGGAGGAAATTTTATGGTATACAATGAGCTTTACAGAGTAAAAGTTTCGCAGCTCAACACGAATTGCTATATACTCAAACAAAAGAATTCGCGCAACGCGCTTGTTATAGATCCCGGCGCAGACTACGCCAAAATCAAAGAAAAGCTGGACAAAATAAAAGCCACCTGCAGGGTGATATTGCTGACGCACGGTCATTTCGATCATATTTTTGCGGTAGACGACCTGAGGAACAAGCTCACCAAGGTGGGGATATACAAAGATGACGAACATATGCTGTACGAAAAAGACGTTTTCAGCACAATGGTCGGGTACGATCCGCGGCCGTTTTATCCCGCCGACGTGGTCTTCGACCGCGAAGGCAGGTATAAAATAGAAGATTTCGAATTCAACGTCATACATACGCCCGGCCACACCAAAGGTTCGTGCGTTTACGTTTTTGAAGACTGCATGTTCACCGGGGACACGCTTTTCCGCGGCGGTGCCGGCACCACGCTTTTCGGCGGAGACGACGAAGAGCTGAAAACTTCGCTGAACCGGCTATACAATTATCCGGGCGACTACGCCGTATTCCCCGGTCACGAAGAGCCCACCACGCTTTCGGACGAACGCGCCGCCAATCCGTTTATGACGCGCTTTGCGCGCCGCTGAAATATCACAAGGAGAAACAACATGAAACGTTCGGAGATCAACGCAATACTCAGAGAAAACATCGAATTCATAAGGTCGCAAAAATTCAATCTTCCGCCGTTCGCGTGGTTCACGCCCGAAGAATGGAAACACAAAGGGCACGAATACGACGAGATCCGCGACCATATGCTCGGCTGGGATATAACCGATTACGGCCACGGCGATTTTGCCAAGATCGGCCTGTTTTTGTTCACCATACGCAACGGCAAGCTGGGCGACGCTTCCTGCAAAAAGACCTACGCCGAAAAGCTGCTCATTTCAGACGAGGATCAGTATTCGCCCATGCACTTTCATTTTCACAAGATGGAAGACATAATAAACCGCGGCGGCGGCGTGCTGGTGGTAAAGGTCTATAACTGCGGCGAAAACGAAACGCTCGCCGATACGCCCGTCACCGTCACGACCGACGGTCACGTGCGCACCGTGCCGGCCGGGGCCGAGCTCCGACTGCTCCCGGGCGAATCCATCACTCTTCCGCCGTATCAGTACCACGCCTTCTGGGCCGAAAAAGGCACCGGAAAAGTGCTTATAGGCGAAGTGTCCATGGTAAACGACGACAACACCGACAACCGCTTTTACGAGCAGATGGGCAGGTTCCCCAAAATAGAAGAAGACGAAGCGCCTTTGTATCTGCTTTGCAACGAATATCCTGCTGCGGAGTGAACGCCATGAAAAAAACGGTCCTGGTTTTCGGCGAGATATTATACGATATATTCGGCAGCGAGCGAAAGCTCGGCGGAGCGCCGCTCAATTTTGCCTGCCACTTTGCTCAGCTTGGCGGCAGCTCAGTAATGATCTCCGCGGTCGGCGACGACGAGCCGGGCAGGTCGGCACTGGCGGAAGCCGGATCGTACGGCGTCGATACGTCTTACGTTGCGGTCTCTTCAAAGCCCACCGGGCACTGCCTTGTCACGCTCAAAGACGGCGCACCTTCGTACGATCTGGTATATCCCGTCGCCTACGACGAGATAACCTACGGCGATCTGCCGCAAAACGCAGACGGCGTGTATTTCGGCACGCTGGCGCAGCGCGGCGCCGTTTCACACGCGGCTCTTGAAAAGCTGCTTTCCGAAGTGAACGCAAAAGCGTTTTTCGATATCAACATACGGCAAAACTATTATTCCGCGGAAACGGTCGCTTTTTCGCTGGATAAATGCGATATCCTCAAGGTCTCGCGCGAAGAAATAGGGATCTTCCCCGAGCTTGGCTTCTGCCGAACGGGCGATCCGCAGGAAATATGCAAACGCATTGCAAATAAATATGAGATATCGACCGTGATAGTCACGCTTGACAAAGACGGCGCGTTCGTGTACGACGCCGTTTCAGGCAGATGCCTGTTTTCCCGCAAGCCGCAAAGCGTACCGGTATCGTGCGTGGGCGCCGGCGACAGTTTTTCGGCGGCGTATTTCCACGGTATGCTCGCCGGGCTCAGCCCCGAGCAGTGCCTTGAAAGAGCGGTCACGCTGAGCGACTACGTTGTAACGGTAGTCGGCGCAGTGTGCCGATATCCGGAGGAACTCAGACGAAAGTTGGCGATATGATGGATCTTAACGAAAAGCACATATCTCAGATCATTTCTCTGCTGAGCAGAGCGCGTGTGGCCGAAACGCTGCCGGTAGAAGATATCATATACAAAAAATGCGGCTACAAGGACGGCACGCATATGCCCGACGTTTCCGCGGGCTTTACCGGGTTTGGCAGCGGTATGCGCTGGGGCAACGCTCCCGACGAGCACTATTGGTTCCGCGTGCGGTTCGATATACCCAAAAAGTATTCGTTCTGCAAGCTTCGTCTGCGCTGCGACACCACTCCCGACCGTTCCAACGACGGCTGGAACGTATACAACCCGCAGTTCATCGTTTATAAAGACGGCAAAGCGCTTCAGGGGCTGGACACCTACCATAGCGACCTGGAGCTGGAATACGCGCCTTCATACGAGCTTTTCATATACGCCTACACGGGATCAATGGGACACGGCCTGGATCTGCGCATTGGCGTGGACGTCATTGACGAAAAAGCCGAATCGCTTTATTACGATATGCTCGCGCTTTTCAGATCGGCGCTGGTATTGGAAAAGGACGGCAAAGACTACGCAGACCTGATATCTGCGCTTGGCGCGGCGTGCAACATTCTTGATCTGCGCGATACCGGCTCGGCGCGGTTCAGGAATTCGGTCTGCGCCGCGCAGGAATATATCGGCGCGTTTTACGCCGGCAGATGCGGCGATCAGCGCCGCAAAGTAGTATGCCTGGGCCACACCCATATAGACGTCGCGTGGCTCTGGACGCTCGCCCAAACGCGGGAAAAGGCGCAGCACACTTTTTCGACAGTGCTTGCGCTTATGGACAAGTACCCGGAATTCACCTTTATGTCGAGCCAGCCGCAGCTTTTGAAATTCGTAAAGCAGGAAGACCCCGCTTTGTACGGACGCATAAAGCAGCGGGTAAAAGAAGGCCGCTTTGAGCTTGAAGGAGCCATGTGGCTCGAAGCGGACTGCAACATCCCTTCCGGTGAAAGTCTGGTCAGACAGATCGTCCACGGCAAGCGTTTCTTAAAAGAGGAGTTCGGCGTTGACAGCCATATCCTCTGGCTCCCGGACGTTTTCGGCTACGCCGCTTCGCTTCCTCAGATCTGCCGCAAAGCAGGGATAGATACGTTTGTAACTTCAAAGATCTCGTGGAACGACACCAACCGTATGCCGCACGACGTTTTTGAATGGAAAGGCATAGACGGCACGGGTATTTTCACATATTTTCTGACCGCGCAGGAAAAGCGGCGCGGGGAAAGTTCGCCCAACTACACCACTTACGTCGCCACTTCCGACCCGGAATACCTTGCGGGGTGTTTCGACCGCTTTACCGATAAATCGCTTACCGATACTGTCATACTCACTATGGGGTGGGGCGACGGCGGCGGCGGTCCCACCCGCGATATGTGCGAAATGGCGCGCCGTATGAGCCGCGGCGTCCCCGGGATACCGCAGGCGGTGTCCGCCCACGCGGGCCCGACGCTTGAAAAGATCAAAAGATCGGCCGAAAACAGCGGCAGACTGCCGGTATGGGAAGGCGAACTTTATCTGGAATACCACCGCGGTACTTATACTTCGGTCGCACGCAACAAACGTTACGACCGCAAAGCCGGCTATGCCAACAAGAACGCCGAGCTGTACTCTTTGATCGCGCAGATTCTTTGCAAAGCGGGATATCCCGAACGCGAACTGTTCCAAAACTGGGAAACGCTGCTGTTGAACGAATTCCACGATATCATACCCGGCTCGTGCATCCCGGAAGTTTACGAGCTGAGCCGCGTACAGTACGAGCAGCTGCTAGGATCGGATTCGGCGATCACCGCGCACGCCATGGCGCTTTTGGCAAATGCGGAAAGCGGCTGTACGGTATTCAATCCCACTCTGTGCAAAGCGGGGCTTTCAAAAGTCGGCGGCGAATACCTCTATATACATTCCATGCCTCAGGCGGGGTTCGGCGAATGCCGCGCGATCCGCGATAACGGCATAAAGGCCGAAGGGCGCACGCTCGAAAGCGCGTTCTATATTGCAAGATTCGACGAAAACGGCTATATCTGCTCGCTTTACGACAAAACCGCCGGGCGTGAAGTCTGCGCCGGCACGCTGGGCGGATTTACGGCATTTGAAGACAGGCCCGTTAATTACGATTGTTGGAACCTTGAATACTATCACGAAGACAAACCGTACGCGGTCGAAGGGCTCGTATCGTTCGAAAAGATCGAACGCGGCGCCGGAGCGGGTTTCCGCACCGTAAGGCGGTTCATGAATTCGGAAATTACACAGGAAATAGTGTTTTTCGATACTTCCCGCCGCATTGACTTTGTGACGCGTGTGGACTGGAAAGAAAAAGACATTATTCTTAAAACATGCTTCGACGCCGATATAAACAACGACGACGGCGTTTTCGATATCCAGTACGGGTTCATTCGCCGCCCCGCCCACCGCAACACTTCGTGGGATGCGGCAAAGTTCGAGACCTGCGGTCAGAAATACGCCGACATTTCCGACGGCGGCTACGGCATAGCCGTGCTGAACGACTGCAAATACGGTCATTCCGTGCGCCGCGGCAGACTGACGCTTTCGCTGATAAAGGCATCGGAATACCCCAACAAGTTCATAGACGACGACGTGCACGAATTCACTTATTCCCTGCTGCCGCACGTGGGCGATTTCCGCACGGCGGGAGTTTTGGAAGAAGCCACCCTGCTCAACGATCCGCCTGTCATATACGAACGCGGAGCGGACAGAGAGTTTTCGCTGATCACCTGCGACGCGGAAAACGTCACGTTGGGAGCCGCCAAAAAGGCGTATGATTCGGATGCGGCGGTGTTCAGACTTGCGGAAAGCCGCAATATGCGGTCCGAAGCGCGCATAGAGTTCGGGTTCCCCGTGCGCGAAGCGTATCTGTGCGACATGAACGAAAACGCTACCGAACGTCTTGATATAAAAGACGGCGGCGTGACGCTGACGTTCAAGCCGTTTGAGATACACACGCTGAAAGCGGTACCCGAAAAATAACGCTTTTCAAACCGATCAGAACGTGCTATAATATACGAAAGAAAGCGTGGCAATAATGGAAACTACCGACATGCGGTTCAACCGCAGAGAAAAAGAAGCTTTTCTTAAAGAACTCGCGTCCGGACGGCTTTCGCACGCGTATATCATAGAAGGCGCCGAAGGCGTGGGAAAATTCACCTTTGCTTCGTTCGCGGCGAACGCCATACTTTGCAGCGGCGAGCGCAGACCGTGCGGCAAATGCCCGGACTGCGTAAAATTCGCCGCCGGCTCGCACCCCGATCTGTTTGTTTTCGCGCCCGAAAAAGACGCGTCGCAGCTCACCGTGAACGTGGTGCGCGAAATAAAGAAAAGCATATACCTTATGCCCAACGAGGGCGCAAAAAAGGTTTACATAATTAAAGACGGGCAAAAGATGAACGTGCAGGCGCAGAACGCTATGCTCAAATTCTTTGAAGAGCCGCCCGAAAGCGCGGTGCTGTTCATACTTACGGACAAGCGCGAAGCGTTGCTGCCGACCGTTATTTCGCGCGGACAGATAATAACGCTCTACCCCGCCGCAAACGGCGACATAGCGGCATGGCTCGCGGAAAAATTTCCGCGCAAGGCCAAAGAAGAAATAGACGCCGCGGTGAGGATGTGCGAAGGCATACCCGGCAAAGCCGTAACGCTTACGGAAAAACGCTTTTCGCAGATACGCGCCGACGCCGAAGAATACGCCCGGGCGGTTTTCGGGCGGGAAGGTTTCAAGCTGGTATCGTTCTTCAAGCTGAAACGTTACGACCGGGCAAAGGCAAAGGATTTTCTGCTTATGCTGTTTTCGCTGTTTTCGGACGTGCTGAGAGCCAAAGAACGCACGCAGACGTTCACCGTGCTCGATCCTGTTCAGGCGGCTGAATACGCAAAGCAGACCACCGAACGCAAGATCACTTCCCTTGCGGAACGCACACTTGCAGCTTTTGAAGAGATCGACGGCAACGCCAATATAAATCTTACGCTCACTTCGCTGGGCGCCGATATTTGCGCGATACAATGATATTTTATAAAGCAGGTACACATAAATGAACAACGAACAAAAAAACGAACAAAAAAACGAACAGAACGTTCAGGACAAAAAGACGGAGCTCCCCGAACTCGTTGAGATAGTCGGGATAAAATTCAGAAATGCCGGGAAAGTATACTATTTTTCGCCCGGCAATATCAAGTTCAACGAAGGCGAACACGCCATTGTTGAAACGGTCCGCGGCGTTGAATACGGCGACGTAACGCTGGGCAACCGTATGGTCGGAGCGAACGAGATAGTTTCGCCCTTAAAGCCCGTGCTGCGCAAAGCCACGCGTGAAGACGCCGAAAAAGAAAAGCAGAACCGCGAACTGGAAGCCGCTGCCAGACCGCTTTGGGAAGAAGCGATAAAGAAGCACAACCTAGTAATGCAGCTTGTGGACGTGGAATACACTTTTGACAACGCTAAGCTGATATTCTATTTCACTGCCGACGGGCGCGTGGATTTCCGCGAACTTGTAAAAGATCTGGCTTCCACTTTCCGCACCAGGATAGAACTCAGGCAGATAGGCGTTCGCGACGAGGCGCGGCTTATAGGCGGGATCGGTATATGCGGCAGACCTTTCTGCTGCAAGACTTTCCTTTCGGATTTCAACCAGGTGTCGATAAAAATGGCAAAGGAGCAGAACCTTTCGCTTTCTTCCGCAAAGATATCCGGCACCTGCGGCAGACTTATGTGCTGCCTGAAATTTGAAAACGAGGTTTACGAAAACGAATACCGCACCTTCCCCAAGGTGGATTCAATAGTCACCTACGGCAACGGCAAGGGCGTTATAGTTGAATCAAACTTTTTGACAGGCAAAGTGAAAATTAAGCTCAACGACGCTAACGGCACGCTCAAGACCGTATCGCCTTCCGAGATCAAAGTGATAGGCATGGCCAAAGGCGACGCGGTAGACAAAGCGCTGTTGGAGCTGGAAGATAAATAACCGAAAGGCGAAGTAAATGGTATTTTCATCACTGGTATTTATATTCGCGTTCCTGGCGGTGCTTTTGGTACTGTATTTCGCCGTCCCCAAAAAGCTCCGTATGCTTGTGCTTTTCGCCGTAAGTCTGTTATTCTACGGCTGGGGCGAGCCGGTGTTCATAATAGTCATGGCAGTGTCGATCGCATCGGCGTACGGGTTCGGGTTCTTAATAGCGAAATATCGCGAAACGAACGCTAAAAAAGCCAAACTGTATCTTGCGCTTTCACTCGGGATAAATTTGGCTTTCCTTCTGTTTTTCAAATATACAAACTTCTTTATACGCAATCTTGCGTTGCTCCCCGGGCTTTCGGCGCTAACGCCTATACCATGGCTCAAGCTGCCGATAGGGATATCGTTCTACACGTTCCAGATAATGTCGTATTCGATAGACGTATACCGCGGCGACGCCGCGCTTCAGCGCCGCCTCGTGCCGTTCGGCACATACGTCACTCTGTTCCCGCAGCTCATAGCCGGCCCGATCGTACGTTACAAAGATATTGACGAGCAGTTGACTTCGCGCACGGAAAACGTGGACAAGTTCGCGCTCGGCGCGCGCAGGTTCGTGGCGGGGCTCGCAAAAAAGATACTGCTTGCCGACGCCATGGCAGAGATCGTACGGTATGCCGACGCGTCGCTCGCCGTTTCGCCCACGGTGGTTTCGGCGTGGATGCTCGTTATCGCCTACACTTTTCAGATCTATTTTGATTTTTCGGGTTATTCCGATATGGCTATCGGGCTTGGGCGTATGTTCGGGTTTGAATTTTTGGAAAACTTCAATTATCCGTACGTTTCACGTTCTATCACCGAATTCTGGCGCAGATGGCACATTTCCCTTTCGACCTGGTTCAAGGAATATGTGTATATCCCGCTTGGCGGCAACCGAAAAGGCAAGCTCAAGCAGTTCCGTAACATAGCCGTTGTATGGCTGCTTACGGGTTTCTGGCACGGTGCAAGCTGGAATTTCCTGATCTGGGGCGTATATTTCGGCGTGCTATTGATAATAGAAAAGGTCTTTCTGCTTAAACGGCTGGAAAAGCTGCCCGCCGCCGTGTCGCGCATATACGCGCTGTTTTTCATAGCCGTCGGCTGGCTCATCTTTTACCACACCGACGTTTCTGCGGGCGTCAGATGCCTTGGCGCGATGTTCGGCATCGGCGCGGATTCGTTCGCTTCCGCCACGGATCTTTACGACCTGCTCAGGTATCTCCCCACGTTTGCGATCTGCGCGGTGGCTTCCACGCCTATACCCAAAAAGCTGTTCGAACGCTTGCACGAAAAGTATTCCGCGTTCCGTTGGGCCGTGCCCGCTATGATGCTTGCGGTGCTTTTCGTTGCGGTGGCGTATATAGTTTCTTCCACTTTCAGCCCGTTTTTATATTACATCTTTTAAGGAGGCGGGGACATGAAACAGCAACGCATAATAAACATCGTGACTACCGCCTTGTTCGCAGTTTTCGTTTTTGTGCTTTCTTTGGCGTTCATTTTCACCCCCGACAAGGAAAGTTCGCAGACAGAGCGCAGAAAGCTTCAGCAGTTCCCGGAATTCAACTGGGGATCGTTTTCATCCGGAAAATTCGGCTCGCAAATAAACGAATATTTCAACGATCAGTTCCCCCTGCGTGAAACCTTCCTCGAAATAAAAACAGCGTTCGAGCGGCTGCTTCTGAAGCGCGAAAACAACGGCGTGCTTATCGGCAAGGACGGTCAGCTGGCGGTGAGGCTTTTCCAGGCGACCGACGGCGAGATCCATTCCGACGCCGACGGCAATTACATTGAAGAACCGTATACTGACAAGTTTTATGAAGCCAACGTAAAAAGCCAGCTCGACGCAATAAAAGAGCTCGAATCTTCCCTTGCGGAAAAGGGCGTTAAGCTTTACGTCCTGCTGCCGCCGCGCACCGTCGACGTAGCTTGCAGCGCGTTCTACTACCCCAGCGAAAACAGCGACGCGCTTATCCGGTGCGTGCGTGAAAACGCCGCCGGGCTCGAGAATTTTATTGATATGTACGATATCTACCGCGCGCGTTACGACAACGGCGAATACGTATATTACAAGACCGACCACCACTGGACCACGCTTGGAGCATATTACGCATACGCCGAACTTTGCAAGGCGGCCGGCGTTTCGGCGCTGGCGCAGAGCAGCTTTACCGTGAACGTCGCCGCGGACGACTTTACGGGTACAACCGCCGCCAAGGGCGGGATGCTCCACAACGACACCGATACGGTGGAATACTGGACCGCAAAAGACAGCTCGAACGTCAAGCTCAAAATGTTCGTTTCCAACGACTATTCCGGAAAAAACGGCGAAACCCGCGATTCGTTGTTCGATCTTTCGTACATTGACGGATATGACAAATACGGGATGTTCCTTTCCGGGACAAACGTATACACCGAGATAACGCACAGCGACGGCGCTTTCCATAAAAAAGCGCTGCTTCTGAAAGATTCTTTCGGGCATTCGCTGGCGCAGTTCCTGGCGTGCAGATACGACCTTACCGTACTGAATCTGGCGGATCTTGCAAAGATAAATATAGACCCGCAGGAATACGACTGTGTGTTTATTTGCTACAATCTCGAAAACGTCATTACTGCCAGGCATCTGCTTAAACTCAGGTGGGCAGCCAAACTTGTAGAGTGACGCAAAGCAGATTTGCCCCAAAAAAGCATATCACGGCGATCCCGCCGTTTGCGCAGTTAAAATAAACCGAAGGGAGGAACTTCATTACGAAGTCCCTCCCTTGATCTTTTTATTCTGTCAACACGCTTTTGAGTTTTTTGCTCATGATAGAGCGTCTTGTAACTATCCCTATAAAGCTCCGTCGGTCGTCCACCAGGGGAACGAAATTCTGTTCCAACGCACGCTCCACAAGATCCGGTTCAGGGATATCTATATGCGCCGCCGGATATTTTTCGGCGGAAAGGATCTGCTTTACCAGCGTGTTTTCACACTGCGCCATTATATCCGTTTCGCCGTTGCACATAAGTTCGTTGATGAACCAGAGTATATCGCCTTCGCTCAAAGACCCGGCGTAGCATCCGTCGCGGTCTATCACCGGCACCGCCGTAAAGCCGTGCTTTTTGAGCTGACCGAGCGCATATTTGACGTTCCAGTCGTCATAAAGGTAAGTAACGCTGCTTTTGGGTGTTATATAAAACGCGGCATTCATTGTTACAATCCTCCCGTGAACAATAATACACCAAACACATGAACACAGTATAAGGCATGTGTAAACGATTTATGAAAAAGCGTTATTTGTTCTTGCTCCCTATGCTCTTGTATAATACCGAAAGCCGCTTATAGCAGAGCATAACTATTACGGAAACGAGTATCCCTTTTACAAGGTTGAACGGCGTATTGAAAATGAGCAGCGATTTTATAAGCGTATCCGACGAAGGCGAAATGGCTTTATACATATCTATTATACCCTGCATATTGCCCTTGAAGAACAGATCTGCATAGAAGGGGTAGGTTATGAACAGATTCACCGGAAAGCTCACGGCAGCCATCGCAGCGCTTCCGGCGACACACCCCAATAGTCCGCCGCTGAAGGTGTGCTTGTAACGGTATATCAGCCCTGCCGTGCCGGCAAAAGCCGCGCCGAGTAAAAAGTTGGCAAGCTCGCCTACTCCGGCAGTGGAGGTGATGCTGAGATGGATAAGATTCTTTATAAGGCAGACCGCGATCCCCTCTATGGGGCCGAACAGAAACGCCGCGAGCAGCGCGGGGAGCTCGGAAAAATCGAGTTTTACGAAAGACGGTATTACCGGAGTGGAAAACTCGATTAGCATAAGAACGAACGCCAGCGCCGACAGTATGGCTATTACCGATATTTTCTTTATCTTGTCAGTCTTCACAGGTTTCTTCCTCCTTTACCGCAAATTCTGCAAGCAGCGCGCGGAATTCGTTGAACGAGACGACGCCCGGCATATATATGCACACTCTGAAATCGTCCGACGGAGTCAGGAACAGCTTGGATACGAACGTTTTTACGTCGTCGCCAGAACTGAAGACGGTCTCTGCGCTGTTTTCCATGTCATATACTTCGGCGCGCCGCCCGGAAAACACGGTTTCGGGGTTCATGGACATTAGTTTTATCTTGTTCAGACGCGCGTCGAACTCGCTGCCTTCCGGAGTTATGGCGATACCGCCGATCCCGTATATTTTGAACACCGGGACCGGATACGGTATGACGTCGCCGGTCTGCGGGTCGATCCCGCGGTTATACCAGCCCCAGTCGCATTCGTATCCCCCGGAATTGAGCGCGGCTTCCAGCTGCAGCGCAGAATCATACAGATACGAATATATGCGCTCCAAAGTTTCTTTATCTGCCTGAGTCATCACGATCGCCTCCGTAAAAAACACGCCCCGATGTATTACTACACCGGGGCGCAAATAGTTTTGTTTGTGCTTCTGTCATCCGGACTATACCGTCGGTACGGGAATTTCACCCGTTCGGCGCGGAAGACCGCGTTAGCTGACTATACAGCCGGTGGGGATTTACACCCCGCCCCGAAGCAAACGGTTATTCAATACAGGTCGATTATTCCTTTATATCGATAACGACGCCGGAACCGACGGTTCTGCCGCCTTCACGAATAGCGAAACGTAGACCTTTTTCTATAGCGATAGGGGTGATAAGTTCAACGGACATATCTACGTTATCGCCGGGACGGCACATATCTACGCCTTC
>CACYCI010000083.1 GCA_902772845.1 uncultured Ruminococcus sp. | reverse complement strand
AAGATATCGATTCGGATATCTTTCCACTGACTTGTCTTGAAGTGGTGGACGCTCGGGGCTGTTTTTATAAACTCGCGGGCGTAGGCTTCATCGACGGTCAGTTGGGCGATTTTTAAGGGTTTGCCGGGATTATTTCCCCTGCTCCTTAATAGCTGCCTGTGCGGCTGCAAGGCGTGCAATAGGAACACGGAAAGGCGAGCATGAAACGTAAGTGAGGCCTGCGTTATGGCAGAACTCCACGCTTGCGGGATCGCCGCCGTGTTCGCCACAGATACCAAGCTTTATATCGGGGCGGGTCTTTCTGCCGAGATCCGACGCAAGCTTGATGAACGATCCGACACCTACGGTGTCAAGCTTTGCAAACGGATCGGATTCGAAGATACGTTTTGCATAGTAATCTTCGAGGAATTTCGCAGCGTCATCACGCGAGAAACCGAAAGTCATCTGAGTAAGGTCGTTCGTACCGAAGGAGAAGAATTCCGCTTCGGTAGCGATCTGATCGGCAGTGACAGCAGCACGCGGGATCTCGATCATTGTGCCGACCTTATAATGCATTGTCACGTTCGCTTCAGAAATGATATCGTCTGCGGTCTTAGTAACGATCCGCTTGACATATTTGAGCTCGTTTACATCGCCGACGAGCGGTATCATGATCTCGGGTTCGATTTGCATACCCAGCGTTCTGTTCACGTTGATTGCGGCTTCAATGACAGCTCTGGTCTGCATTTCGTATATTTCGGGGAATGAAACAGCCAGACGGCAGCCTCTGTGCCCCATCATAGGATTGGATTCATGCAGCGAAACGACTTTTGCTTTAAGATCGTCGTATGAAATCCCCATATCACGGGCAAGTTCTTTTATATCTTTGTCGTCGTTGGGAAGGAATTCGTGAAGAGGCGGATCGAGGAAACGGATAGTAACAGGATAGCCGTTCATCGCTCTGAAGATGCCTTCAAAGTCGCTTCTCTGCATGGGAAGCAGCTTGTCGAGCGCTTTCTTACGCTGAGCAGAATCGGAAGCAACAATCATTTCGCGCATTGCTTTGATACGGTCGCCGTTAAAGAACATGTGCTCGGTACGACAAAGGCCTACGCCTTCGGCGCCGAAATTGAGCGCCTGTGCAGCATCCTTGGGATTATCCGCGTTGGTACGGACCTTGAGACGGCGCCTTGCGTCCGCCCAGGACATAAACCTTGCAAAATCGCCGGAGATCGTTGCCGGAACTGTCTTGATAACGTCTATATAAATATTGCCGGTGGAACCGTCTATAGAAATATAATCGCCTTCGTGGACGACATGACCGTCGAGAATGAAGTATTTTTCGCGTTCGTTGATCTTGAGCGCTCCGCACCCCGCAACGCAGCAGCAACCCATTCCGCGCGCTACGACTGCTGCGTGAGAAGTCTTACCTCCGCGACCGGTGAGTATGCCTTCGGAAGCATACATACCTTCGATATCTTCGGGAGAAGTCTCGAGACGGACGAGTATTACTTTCTGGCCCTTTGCATGAGCGGCTTTGGCTTCGGCAGCAGTGAAATATACTCTGCCGCACGCAGCTCCGGGAGAAGCGGCAAGGCCTGAAGAAACGGGCGTCGCCTGCATGAGCGAGATAGTGTCGAACTGAGGATGGAGCAACGCGTCGAGCTGGCGCGGTTCGACTTTCATGACCGCTTCGTCTTCGGTGATCATTCCCTCGTCGACGAGATCGACTGCAATACGGAGAGCAGCAGCCGCGGTACGTTTGCCGTTTCTGGTCTGCAGCATAAAGAGTTTGCCGTTTTCTATGGTGAACTCCATATCCTGCATGTCTTTATAATGGTTTTCGAGCGTCTGAGCTATTTCAACGAACTGCTTATAAGCTTCGGGTATGGTCGTCGCAAGTTCGCTTATCGGCTGAGGAGTGCGAATGCCGGCAACAACGTCTTCACCCTGAGCGTTCATAAGGAATTCACCGTAGAGTTTCTTTTCGCCGGTAGCCGGGTCACGCGTAAAAGCGACGCCGGTCCCGCTGGTGGGCCCCATATTGCCGAAAACCATTTCCTGAACATTTACTGCAGTGCCCCAGGAAGAAGGAATGTCGTTCTTTCTCCTGTATATTATGGCGCGTTCATTGTTCCAGGAGCGGAACACGGCCTTGATGGCTTCTATGAGCTGGACCTTTGGATCCTGCGGGAATTCTTCACCCATATTGGCAAAGTAAAAATTCTTGAATTCCTTTACAAGACGGCGCATGTCTTTTTCATCGAGCTCTATATCGAAATGTTTGTTCCTTTCGACTTTGAGTTTATCGATAATGACTTCGAACTGAGCTTTGGGAAGCCCCATAACGACGTCTGAAAACATTTGGATGAAACGCCTGTAGGAATCGTATGCGAAGCGAGGATTGGAAGTGAGCTTTGCAAGACCTTCGACGACAGTATCGTTCAAACCGAGGTTGAGGATAGTGTCCATCATACCGGGCATGGAAGCGCGGGCACCGGAACGCACGGAAACAAGCAGCGGGTTTTCGGCAGAGCCGAACTTTTTGCCGGTCATCTCTTCCATTTTAGCCATATATTCGTATACAGAAGTAATGATCTCCGGCGCGACGGTCTCGCCGTCTTCGTAATATTTGTTGCAGGCTTCCGTAGAGACGGTGAAGCCGCGGGGGACAGGCATGCCGAGATTAGTCATTTCCGCAAGGTTAGCGCCTTTTCCGCCGAGAATAGCTCTCATGTTCTCGTTGCCTTCGGAAAACAGATAAAGGTATTTTTTAGTCATAATTCCTCCGTTTTTTCTATACTTGATTCATCTTCCTTAGTATTTGTTTATTTTACCATATTTCTGTTTAAATGTCTATATATAATTAAAATTTTTTTCTGATTTTATTTATATTCAAATTGCCGTTGACAAAATGAAAGATTTGGCTTAAAATATCCGTAAAAAGAGGTGTTGATATTGTTCGGTCGAAAGAAATCCAATATAGATTTCATCGTCGCGGGGCTTGGAAACCCGGGCGACAAATATAAAAATACGCGTCACAACGTTGGTTTTACGGTAATCGACTATCTCAGCGGCCGTTGCGGTATTGAAGTTAAAAAACTAAAGCATTACGCAAAATGCGGTATAGGCACGGTAAACGGTGCCAAAGTTCTGCTGCTTAAGCCACAGACTTTTATGAACGAATCGGGCGTATCGCTCAACGACGCGGCGAGATATTACGGAGTTGAGCCCTCTAATATCATAGTTATCAGCGACGACGTTTCGCTTGATATAGGGAAACTCCGCGTTAGGCGCAGCGGAAGTGCGGGCGGACACAACGGACTAAAATCGATCATAGAACACCTCCATACGGAAGATTTCCCGCGAATAAGAGTCGGTGTAGGCGAAAAGCCCAACCCGCAATACGATCTTGCCGATTGGGTGCTTTCGTCTTTGACACCGAAAGAACGCGGGCAGATCGCGGAACGTTACGAAAACATCTATCACGCCGTTTGCTATATTATAGAAGGCAAAGTTGATAAAGCAATGCAGGAATGCAACTGAGGAATAAATGAAACTTCTTAGAAACATACTTCTTACGGATACAGAATTCGCGCACGCGGCTGAAGGTTTCAGGAACGGGCGCACTCCGATGATCATTAACGGTCTGTGCGATTCAGTACGTCCGTTGTTTTGCTCCGCTTTTTCCGAAATCACCGGTCAAAAACCGCTTATTATCGTTCCGGATGAAAAACAGGCTTTTTCTCTGAAATCCGCTCTTTCCGGGCTTGGCGAAAAATGCGAAGTGTATCTTCCACGCGATTATATTTTTGACCCCGTTTCTGCGTATTCAAAAGATTTTGAGCAAGATCGCATTAAAATCCTTCATGAAATGATAACAGACGGTTCGTTCATCGTCATCACCGTCCCCGACGCCGTCATGCAGTATACGATCCCTCCGGAAACAATGCTCGATTCCATGATGAATCTGTCGCTTGATATGAAGTATTCGCCGGACGAACTTGTCAGGCGTTTTATTTCGATGGGGTACGCTTACGCCGAGAGCGTAGAGGGTAAAGGTCAGTTTTCAAAGCGTGGCGGCATAGTAGACGTATTTTCGCCGTCCGCCGACTATCCATGCAGAATTGATTATTTCGGCGATGAGCCGGACAGCATGGGCATATTCGACACGATAACGCAGCGCCGGATAGAAAACGTAAGGATCTACGCTTGCGTTCCCGTTTGTGAAACAGTGGTTTCCGATCTCGCAAGAGAAAAATGTACCCAAGCGGTAAAAACGCTTTTGAACGGAAAGATACAGGGTTCCGTACGCACCGAACTCGAGCATGATCTTGAACTTTTGAAAAACGACGGTTTCCCTTCCGCGCGCGATAAATATTTCGGTCTGCTTTACGAACGCAAGACCGGCATATACGATTATCTCGGCAACAAGCTGACAGTTATATTTGAAAGCAGAAAAGTCCTTGAAAGGGCGCGGGCGTACCGTTGGCAATACGAACAGACAGTGGAATCCCTTGCCCTATCTGGAAGATCGTCTTTTGCTTATGCCGATTCGCTGATGAGCGAAGAAGAACTTATATCGCTGATTTCGCGCAAAGGAGTCGCGCTGGATTATTTCATGGAGTCAAGCAAACTCGACTTTGCTTCACGCTACGATATTGCCACAAAATCCGTCGGTACTGTCGCCGGCAGCGCAGCAAACGTTGCTGACGAGCTTTGCGACTGGCTCGAAGCCGGAATGGGAGTTCTTTACGTCGCACACAACGATCGTGAAGCAGAAAATCTTAACGAAATTCTCGAGGAACGCGAGATCCCGCACATACACGTCACCGAAGACGGAACTATTACAAAAGGTATCATTAACATTGCCGTTTCCGAACAGGTTGCCGATAACGGAGGTTTCGAGCTTGTAAAAAGCGATTTTGTGCTGATGTCATCCGGGGGTGAGATCGTTCGTAGCGCACACCTTCCGCGCGGAAGATACGCCCAAAAAATCAAAAAAGCCGAAAAGATCGCTTCTTACTCCGATCTTGCAGTAGGCGACTATATAGTTCATGCAAACCACGGGATCGGCGTTTACGCAGGATTGCAGCAGCTTACCGTGGAAGGCGCAACTAAAGATTTTATAAAGATAAACTACGCCGACGGCGATGTTCTGTACGTCCCCTGCGGTCAGCTCGATCTTGTAAGCAAGTATATAGGGTCTGAAAACGTCAAGATATCTAAGATGGGATCTTCGGAATGGGCGAGGACTAAGGCAAAGGCAAAAGCTTCTGCAAAAAACATTGCCAAAGAACTGATAAAACTATATGCCGAACGCAAAGCAACGCCCGGGCATCAATTCCCTCCTGACGACGAGTATCAGGAAGAATTCGAATGCATGTTCGAATACGAAGAGACCGACGGTCAGCTCATCGCCGCGCGTGAAATAAAAGAAGATATGGAGAAGCCGCAGCCGATGGACCGTCTGCTTTGCGGCGACGTGGGTTTCGGCAAGACGGAAGTCGCGCTGAGAGCGGTTTTCAAATGCGTTTCAGACGGGAAGCAAGCCGCCATACTTGTTCCCACGACCATACTGGCGATGCAGCACTACAGGACCATGCTTTCACGTTTCCGTGATTTCCCTGTTAATATAGAAATGCTTTCGCGTTTCCGCACGAAAAAAGACAATGATGAAACGCTCGAGCGCCTGCGTACAGGCAAGACAGACGTTGTTGTAGGTACCCATAAGCTGTTGCAGGAAAACGTAAAATTCAAAGATCTCGGTTTGCTCGTGATCGACGAAGAACAGCGTTTCGGTGTAAAACACAAAGAAAAACTGCGTGAGATCGCTAAAAACATCGATACGCTAACTCTTACCGCTACGCCTATACCGCGTACGCTTAATATGGCGCTTACCGGTATACGCGATATGTCGGTGCTCGAAGAAGCGCCGAGAGACCGCGCCCCTGTTCAGAGTTATGTTATGGAATACGACGAGGGGATACTGGACGAAGCCATAAAGCGCGAACTCAGAAGAGGCGGTCAGGTTTTCTATTTGCACAACGTGGTAGATACGATCTACCGTAAAGCCGCAGATCTGCAAAAGCGCTTTCCGAATGCTGTCATAGCGATCGGCCACGGGCAGATGTCAAAAGACGACCTTTCATCCGTATGGCAGTCGATGGCAAACGGAGAAATAGATATCCTTGTATGCACAACTATAATCGAAACCGGCGTCGACGTTCCCAACGCCAACACGCTGATAATAGAAAACGCAGACAGGATGGGCCTTTCGCAGCTGCATCAGATACGCGGGCGCGTAGGCCGTTCGCCCAGAAAAGCGTACGCATATTTTACATACCGCCCTGAAGCTGTTCTTACCGAAACTGCCTCAAAACGTTTGGAGGCGATACGTGAATTCACCGAATTCGGCTCCGGATTCAAGATCGCCATGCGCGACCTGGAGATACGCGGCGCGGGGAATCTGCTCGGCGCGGAACAGTCAGGACAAATGGAAGCCATAGGTTACGATCTTTACGTTAAAATCCTGGAAGACGCTGTCAACGAGGAAAAAGGCGTAGAGCCGGCCGTAAAGCGCGAATGCGTGATAGACCTTAACTGCGACGCATATATCCCGGAATACTACGTTGATTCTCCTAAGACGCGGATAGATTTTTACCGGAAGATCGCTCTGCTTGAATCCGAAGCGGACAGCGACGACCTTGCGGATGAAATGCTCGACAGATTCGGCGATATACCGTATACCGTTGAAAATCTCATAGATATTTCTCTTTCGCGCAATATAGCTTCGGGACTCGGTTTCACTAAGATCAAACAGATAGGTTCGCTGGTCTCGTTCTATTCCGAAACGCTCGGCACAGAACTGCGCAAGGATATCCTTTCTTTGAATTCCATGCACGGAAGGATATTGATACCGAACACGCCGAATCCGCTCTTTTCGTATAAAATAAAACCGAACGAGAACGTTATTGACCGTGTCAGATCCGTTCTTTCCGATTTTACTCAATTATTAACAAAATAACATTGATTACAAAGCAAAAATCGCTTATAATCAATGTATATAAATATAATAACGGCGGTGTATATATGAAATTCAAAAGAATAATATGTATTGCGATCTCATTATTGATCTTTTCGCTCTCGCTCGTTTCATGTTCGTCCGGCAATAAATCTTTGTTCACATTCCGCGGAACAGAGCTGAGCACGAATATGTATTCTTACATGATCTCATCTCAAAAAGCGTATCTGAAGCAGCTTTTCGATTATTACAACAGCATGTCTTACGCTTATTATAAGACGTACTATTTCGGTACGAACGATTTTGACGCTTATCTGAGATCGACTCAAAAGGATGAGGACGGGAACGAAAAGACTGTTGCCGAGCTCACAAACGACATGGTGATCAACAGCGCAAAGTCTATGGTCATCATAGATCATTTCTGTAAGCAATATGGGCTCAAGATAACCGACGAGTCCACCGTGGCGGATATAAATTCCGCACTCGAAGACGATATTCTCAATGCCGGGAGCAAGGAATATCTTAACATATTGCTTTCACAGTACGGAGCCAATTACGATATAGCCGAACAGTATCTCTATAACAGCGTTTCTGCCGAGGTTTTATATTCGTATCTTTACGGCGAAAACGGCACGCAGCGCCTTTCTGACGCCGCAGTCAAAGAAGAGTTCGAAAAGTCTTTCAATAAAATGGATCTGCTGTATTATGAATATTACACTTCCGACAGCGAAACCGGAGATTCAGCAGTCAAAGAAGTCGCTTCCGTTACCGAGGACGACATCAACTCGTATCTGTACGCGAGCAACGTAAAAATACAGTTTATTCTTATCTACACTATCGACCGCAATACTCAGAACGCGCTTCCCGAAGAAAAGCTTGCCGAAAAAGAGACTCTTGCCAACACCCTTTTTGCGCAGCTGAACGACGGTGACACTACTTTGGAAAAAGCGAAAGCCGATCATGAGAACGACGTTTATCTGAGTTCCGGTGTGTTCGCAAAAGGCGAAGTCCAGGAAAGCATAAGAGCGGTCGAGGAAGCCGCGTTTGCACTTGAGATAGGCAAATACGCCTGCGTCAAGACCGATATCGGTTATTATATCATACGGCGCGAAGCGATCACCGGCGACGATATCACCGACTCTATGAGATCCGCCGCAAAAGAGGCGCTGAACAAAGCGGCAATAAAATCGTTTGCCGAAACCGCTTTGGATAAATTCAATGCCGGCATCCTCGCTTTTTCCGATTATACCGGCGACGGCGAAAAACCTGACGCATACGGAAGATATATACCTTCTGTGATATTCGCCGAAGGCGAAGTCGAGGCTGCGCTGTACGAAAAGGTGTCTCAAATGGAGCTCAATGAATACGCTGTTATCGCGCTGGATAACGCGTGCTGCCTGGTGAGAAAAGCAGCGCTTGGCGATGACGATTATAAAGAAAGATACGATACGGTTTACGACGAACTTGCACAAGCTGCTTTCCAGGAATTTATCAACGGGTTCTATTCAGAAGTTATTGTTGACGAAGAAGAACTTTCCAAATATGATTTCCTCACTGCCAATCCGCTTGAACTTGTTCCTTTGGACGAGTCGAATGCAGACTGATATACCGGATCATATGTAATATCTCCGCAGGCGAAAACCTGCGGAGATTTTTTGTCTTTTGAAAAAATCCGGCATAAAATATATAAGAATCATAAAGGAGTGATTTATACGTCAACACTGTACGGCGGCGGCTATTTTGCAGGATCAAACACATTCAACGGATATGTCCCGTGTTTACAAGAGATTTTTTCCAACACAGAAAAGCTGTTCATCCTCAAAGGTACGCCCGGCTGCGGAAAATCGACTTTAATGAAACGATTGTTTTACAGGGGCAAGCAGTTAGGAAAGCTTTGCATCCCCATAAAATGTTCAGCTGATAATTCGTCGTTTGACGGCGTTGTTTTCCCTGAACTGAGCGCCGGTGTGGCTGATGGTACCGCGCCGCATGTGATAGAGCCATCGTTCCCGATGATAAACGAAAAGATCATAGATATTTCGGGCGATTATGACGCAAGCTTTGCCGAAACCTACGGAAAAGCCGTAAAAGATGCGCTTTACGGAAAAAGCCGCGCATACCGAAGAGCGTATTCCCTACTTTCTGCTGCAGGCGGAGTAAATACAGCCATAAACGAGATCACGGCGCAGTTATACAACGTGGAAAAAGCGAAGAAATATGCTGAAAAAACAGTAAGACATTATGCGTGCGCAAGCGGCAGCTCACATTTAATGCCTTGCACCTGCTTTAACGGCAGCGGATTCAGTTTTATTCCGCCGGAAGGAAAATTTGAAAGCATAACGTTTGCAGACCGTTACGGGATAGGCGAACGCATATTGAAAACTATCGCAGATATTTGCAAAGAAAAGAACAGAGAATGCGGGATAGTGCCGTCGCCGGTCGACGCAGAAGCGGTATGCGCAGTATACCTGCCGGGAGCGCTGCTTGCAAGCGAAAGGTATTTCGAGATCCCAGGAAGTCAAAAAGTGAACGTAAACCGTTTTACGGACAAAGACGCGCTAAAAACGAATTCTCAGGTGTTACGCAAATATGACGCAGCCATGCGCGAACTGTTGGAAATGTCTGCTGAATGCATGAAAGAGGCCGCTGCTCTGCACGAAAAGGCAGAAAGCATATATTCGTTCTGCGCAGACCACAGCATTGCGGACGCCGCATTCGTTGAACTTGCCAAAAACATTTTCGGAGAATAAGAACCGTCAGACGTCAATATATTATAAAGAGATTTAATATAGGAGGATGCGTATGAAATCCGGAACTCTCAAGTATTACGCGTATTCGTTTATTGTCTTTATTTCTGTCCTCGCAGCAGTATCTTCGCTGCTTGCGGCGATACTGATCAACACCGATCTTGGCGGCGGACGGGAGGCGTACGCGGGATGCGCTGCAGCGGCTGCCGCAACACTTATCAGTTGCATTTATGCAAGGAAAAAGACTGCGGAAGCATTCAGTCCGCTGATATGCTCGATATTGTTTGCATTGATAATGCTGTGCTTTTCTTTTACCGGCGCAGCGCCCGAAAACGCCTTATCGTTCGCCTCGCCTATCGTCTGCATCTGCGCAGGAGCTGCGGTATATCTTATCGATTCTAAAAGAAGATCCGTTCCACGCAAAAAAAGGAGCTCAAAATACAGAAGATAGAAATTTTTTCAAAAAACTATTGTAATGACAAAAAAAATAATGTAAAATAAAAAGAAAAAAGAGGTTTGCCATGGATATTGAAAACAATTCCGATAAAAATCGCATCAAAAGCTTTCGCGATTATAAAGGCGTGTTTTGGTTATTCGTCGCATGCCTTTCCGTCTTCACGCTGATCTGGTATTTTCCAAGTATAAAAGATACCGTAAACTATTATCTGAAATATCTCACGTCGATCATTTGCGGCCTTTTGTTTGCGCTTATCCTCAACCCGATCGTCGTGGTACTTCATGAAAAATTCCTTGCCAGATTTGAAAAATCAAAAAAAGAAAGAGTCCGCAAAAAAGCCGAAAGCAAGGCGAGGCATTTATCTATAGCCATTGCTATTATGATTGGCGTACTGATTATAGTTATCGTTGCCATGCTTATCATTCCGGAACTCGTAAATTCAGTAAAATCATTCGCAAAAGACGTTCCAGGGCTCATTGACAAAGTAAATGCACGACTTGAAGAATGGAACGCAGACAAATCATGGGCGGGAAATTTACAAAAATACGTCGATAAAGCGTTCAGTCAGTTCGAAAACTGGGTAAACGACACGCTGCTTTCCAGCGTCTCATCCATCACAAGCGCGGCGTGGAACGTTTTGAAATTCATCCTGGACTTTCTGATCGGTTTTGTAATTGCCGCGTATATACTCAACGAAAAGAAAGACTTTGTTAAATGGTCGAAAAAAGTAGTCTTTGCCGTATTCAAACCAAGCACTTCTAACCTTATAATAGATGTCGGCAGAGTCGGTTACAGAGTTTTCGGCAAATACATGCTCGGCTCGGTTATAGATTCGCTTGTCGTCGGAGTGATCTGCTTTATCTTCAACCTTATAGCTGGGATCCCGTATTCGGCGCTGATTGCCGCTTTGGTAGGCGTTACTAATATAATTCCCTTCTTCGGACCGTTCCTCGGCGCGATACCCTCTGCAATAATCATATTTATCATCAGTCCTATCAAATGTCTTATTTTCTTAGTATTCATTTTCATCCTGCAACAGATCGAAGGCAATATCATAGCGCCGAAGATACTTGGAAACGTAACCGGTGTTTCTGAATTCTGGGTAACATTTGCATTGCTGTTTTTCGGTGCCATGTTCGGGATAATAGGAATGATCCTCGGCGTGCCTATGCTTGCCGTAATAGCATACGTCCTGAGGAGGCTCACGGATAAACGGTCGGCAGCAAAAGGATACCCCACTGATGCAGATTATTATTTGGAAGTCAGTTCATATAACATCGCGGAAAACCGCTTTGAAATGATAGATCACGAGGCTGAAAAGTTGGAAGAACTCGAAGAACACGTCCCTCCCAAGAACCGGCGCGTTGCAGATTTCTTCGACAAGCTTTGGAACAATATCAAGAGTTTGTTCAAGCGCAAAAAGAAATGATCGATTATAAAAACAACAGCCGGAGCGTCTGCTCCGGCTGATTATTTATATTGCGATATGATTATTTCAGTGCGCTGAGGTCGCTTTGCTTACCGCCGTAGAAGCCCATTGGTTCGACATGGATGGCTGCAACGCTGACTACCTCGGTGCCGTTTTCGGCATTGAAATCATCGAGATAAGGAACGTGCTGGAAATAGTTTGCATCGAACTGTCCGTCATCAACGACTTTGTTGGGCTGGATATAATCGTTGAATTCAACGATATCCAGGGTGATATTCTTTGCGGCAAGAATGGGCTTGACCACGTTGAGGATCTCAGCGTGCGGAGTAGGAGTAGCAGCGATCTTGATAGTGACTCCGGAAAGTGCGTCATAATCGACCGAACTGTCGTATCCGTCGCCGGGCTCGGCGACCACGCTGACAACAGAACCGCCGTAAGTAGCCGCGATATAATCAGCTACGGCTTTGCTTTCGAGTGCGGCTTTGAGAGCTTTGATCTTATCGGAGTTCTCATTTCCCTTCTTGACAGCGAGTATATTGCTGTATGCCGAAGAAGAAGACTCTATAAAGAGCGAATCTTTGACCGGGTTGAGGTTGGCCGATATAGCAAAGTTTGAATTGATAATGGCGTAATCGACGTCTTTAAGTATATTGGGGATCTGAGCCGCATCTATTTCGCGGAAAGTGATATTGAATTTGTTTTCGACGATATCTTTTACCGTAGCGGTGATACCGACGCCTTCTTTGAGCTTGATATAACCCTTGGATTCAAGCAGCAGGAGCGCGCGCGCTTCGTTAGTCGTGTCGTTGGGTATTGCTATTTCTATGTTGGATGATTTCCCGCAAGAAGCGAGTGTGAACGCAAGCGATATGACGCATGCAGCGATAAGTATTGCGGATATGAATTTTTTCATTTTTGTATTCTCCTTATTAAAATAACCTTATTAAAATAAATAATATGAAAAGTGGTTTGTAGTTATCTCCGCATTCGGAAATTCTGTTCTCTGCACGCAAAAGCGCTTGACTTGTATTTCATTCGGGTGGCTCCTTTTTTGTTATGTGCGTATCTTACCACAAGTCCTCGTTATTGTCAAATACACAAATTCAATTATAACATATAGGAATCGGCTATATCTAAAATAAAAGCAAAGCGGCGAGCTGATACGCCCGCCGCAATAATTAAGATCAGTCGCCGCAATACTTAACGGACGTATCAGGCACCGTCATGCCGTTTTCAAGATCTATGACGGCATTGGGTTCCAGCGCGACCGTAAGCTTTAAGCTGTCTGTAACGATACTTATCATACCGGTTTCCCTGCTTATACCTATTACGCGTTTCACGTGTCCTTGGAGATCTGTTTCCACCCTGCAGCCGCAGCTGACGGTAAACACGGCTTTTCCGTTTACGTAGCCGATTGCTTTTTCGGAATCGCTTGTGATACGGTATTTCATATCGCCGTATTCCTGGGTATAGTCGTACGTGTTGCCGGGCTTTGCGTAGGCGCCCCAGCCGATAGTATCGATACTGCGGTTGATACCGTATAAGCGGGAAATATATTCAAGGCACGCAAGTAACGTGGGTCCGTAGTCACCGGGGTTGTTTTCCATGGAAGGAAGCGCTGTAAACGGATCGAACTGCTGAGTGAAGATCGCCTGCTTTCCGACGCCGTTGAACAGTTTTTCGGCGACACGGACCTGTTCGGCGTAATGCCCGTAATTTTCGAGAGCGCGTACCGAACGTTGGAAAGTGAGGCCTTCCGGCTGACCGCTCCAGTCATTTGTAGCTATATTCTTAAAGCATGGATCGTTTACCGCAATAGAAGGAAGAGGCATGGGAGTCCAGAATTCCTGCGGATTGAACATATGGTATTTTATGAAATCATCAGCCATTTTCTGGTCGAACATGCCGTGATACATACATCTGATATTGTTGTGCACAAGAATTTCCAAAAACTCGTTATTCTCGTCCCTATCATAACAAGCATGCTTATCATCGCGCCACAGATACTCACGGACCTTATTTTTAATGTATTCCGCTTTTTCGAGCCAATACGCAGTTTCGCCGTTTTGCAAGATCTCGCTTATTTTCGCAAGCGTGGCGCGTGCATCGTAAGAATACGCCATAAGATCCATTGATTCCCGCGGGAGATGATATTTTGCCCACGAACTGTTCGGCGGTGTCTTTGCCGTCCAGAAATGCGGGGCTCCGAAAAACTTAGCCGAGTAATCCTCGCCTGTGTCGCAAGGGCACCAGGCTTCAAGGCATCCGTCGCCGTCGCTTTCGCGGTTTTTCCAAAACCATTCGTCGTTAGATCTGAGCACGTTATAAAGTTTATTAAGGTATGCCTTATCTTCGCCTATAAGGTAATACATATTCAGCGCAGGATAAGGAAAACAATAGCCCTGGATAAAATCATGGCGTTCGCCGTAGACGTTATCTATATATGTGAGCATTCCGGGCATCATACCTTCGTCGTCAATAGCGTCCATAAACAGGTCGATATTATTGAATCCGGCTTCGAGATCGTGCTTTGCATACATTTCACCGCCCATCGGCTGTGTTTCAAGCCAAAGGTTGCGGTAATCTCCGCCTTCGACGACAGCGCGTCTGCCGTTGAAATCGACTATATTGTTTTTTTCGGTAGCTACAGCTTTATTGAATATGCAGGATACAAGTTCGTCAGTTGTTGTAAAATAAGCTTTGTTATTATGCATATCATTCACCGATCTGAAACGGTATGCCGCTGTCGGTTATACCGTGAAGCCGCGGATGCGTAGGCGGCAGTTCGTTATCGTATGTTCCGTAGCCGTAGAAGAAGTTATCGCCTATCGTGTGGCCGCCTTCTTCTATGACATTGATGCGGAGAATCGAACAATCGTAGAAAGTATTGCCATAAGGAGTTCCGTCTACAGACGAATCGAGCACGAGATAATTTGACTCTTTATCGTTATAGCCGGCAAAATGGCACCGATAGAAATCAAGTCCGTGCGCGTTACGGATAATTACTGAATTGCTGCCGGCCGTAGTATGGATATCGAAACGGCAATCTATAAACGTACAGTCTTCCGTAGCACAGGTATTCGTATCGCCGTCTATAAGCAAGCAGGTTATATTATCCGTCGTGGAGATCGCATTCACAGATTCAAAACGGCAGTTGACGTTACCGTTTCCGATCCCGGTGCCGCCGACGATATGAAGCCCGCTCTTATTGAACATCCGTATTGAAACATTTGATATGCGCAGTGAATTGACCGCTCTTGCGAAAATACCGGTTTGTGCAAGCGAAGCGCAGTTTATCTCGATACCCTCAATAACAACGTCGGATATCCTTCCGTTTACGGAAATCACTGCATCGACGTCACGGACGGCTTTTATGACAGTCGGCTCTTTATCGCCGTAAATACCAAACCCTGCACCGCATCCGATAAGCTTTATGCCGTTAAAATCAGAGCGTACGCTTACGCCATCGCCGTTGCCGATATTCAGCGTTTGACTTACGTTATAAGTACCTCCGGGAAATCGGATCGTACCGCCGGAAGCCGGCAAACTTGCGATAGCGTTAAGTATGGCGTCGGTATCGTTGCTGCTACCGCTTCCGACAGCGCCGAACCATTTGACGTTGCGGTAATCCGATTCGCATATTCTTATGTATCTTCCGACCTTCGTGTCATTTGGCGCAATTACCAGGCCGCCGTCGTGTTCAAGTTCGGAATCCGGGTCCCAATAGAACATTCCGCCGCCGCCGTCTCCGGAATAAAAGTAGCCCTTTAGCAGAACTGAAACTTTGTTGGGGCCCGGGTTATACTTACGCATTTGCGTTACGCTGCCGTAAGAAAACATAACGTTGTTATCCATTGTGCCCTCCGCGGTATCGGCTTTGATAAGATCATTATCGAGCGACGAAGCAGACATGAGATATGCTCCGGAGCAGGAAGTCAGCAGTATTACTGTCGCAATAAAAAGCGCGGCGTTAGATAATAATTTTAATGATCTCATACCGGTCACCTTATTTAATATCGAGCGAAACCGCTACGCCGAAATCGACTTCTGTTCCGTTATAATAAGTATCTATGCCCATCGCTCTTGCCTGCGCCCATACACCGGCGCCGAAATCACCGGCTTCTGTCTTAGCAGAGAACTCCACAAGATAATCGCCCGGTTCGAGCTTATCGGGAAATTCAAAATTGAGCCAGGTGTTTTCGTTGAAGTTAACAAAATCATATTCTGTAAGCACTTCGCCGGAAACTGAAGTTTCGTAGTCGGTATCCCATTTGTATACCTTTATAAAAACGGTGCCGATATTATTGTCGTAACTGGCAAGATATGCGCGCCCGCCGGAAAGCTTTCCGCCGCAATTTATATGTACACCGATCTTGGCGCCGGTCGCGGAAAGGTTATGATGATTCCAGGCAGCGTTATTGTAAAGATCGACAAGGCCCTTTT